>SLQE01000391.1 GCA_007131635.1 Bacteroidota bacterium
GGCACCTTTACACAGGGTGTCCCGTCGGTACATAAGTTCACAAAAGAACCCGTGAGCGTACGGCCGTCGGATCGAACGATTGCGGAGAACTTCTCATTGAGTCAGAACTATCCGAATCCGTTCAACCCGTCGACAACGATACAGTTCTCGCTGCCGGCACAGACTTCCGTGCGTCTTGACATTTATAATATGTTAGGTCAGCGCGTGAAGACTCTTGTCGCCGATGAGATGTTACAGGCGGGGAACTACGATGTTGTATGGAACGGCACGAACGATCAGAACATAACCGTTCCGAGCGGTATGTATATTTATCGCATTACCGCAGGCAACTTCGTCGATTCGAAGCGGATGATGTTCCTTAAATAAGACTGTATAGCTATATACGTTATCAAAACTCATTACCGGGCAGACACTTCGTCTGCCCGGTTAATTTTTAATCTCCAATATGTTGTATATGTTATGAATACTGTGAAGTTGGAACCAATGGTTTTTCGTACACTAACGGGAATCCTTATCCTTCTGCTGTTTTTGCCATCAGGTCTGTACACACAGACCGATGACGATGTGATAGTAGGCCGTGTGGGCACGGCAGAGATAACAGCACGTGAATTCCGCGAACGATTCGAATTGACACCGTGGCCGGGAAAGCATAAACATGGCTTTCTTGATGTCATCAAGGAGCAATTCCTATACGCTATGATTGCCGAACGTGTATTATCATTCGAGGCCGAAAAAGCGGGCTATTCGACGGATCCGGGAATCGATATGGTGATGTCGAGATTGGAGCGCTGGTATGCGAAAGATAAACTATATAGTGAAGAAGTCCGGAGTGCCATTCAAATAACGGAAGAGGATTTGCGGGAAGAGTTTATACGGGATCAGACCGACGCTTATGTTAGTTTTTTGTATTTCGAATCCCCGGTTGAAGCAGAGGCTGTCTGGGAATCGATACAGGCCGGAACACCGTTCAGTCGCATTGTACTGGAAGATCCGGATCATATGGTCAGCAATCATAAAGTTGCATGGGATACAACCGTTCCTCAACTTCTCTATACGGTCGATACCCTCGGTATAGGAGAGATTTCAGAGCCGATACCCACGCCGTATGGGTTTTATATTGTGAAGGTAGAAAGCAAATTCGAGAACCCCTTAATAACCGAAGCGGCTTTCAGAGCAAGAGAAAAAAGTCTCGAACGACGGTTACGAAACCGTCTTGAGAAACCTCAGGCGCGTGCATATGTCGGAGAAGTAGTGGGTGACCGGCAACTCGAAGTCTACGGCCAGGGTATACGACTTATCGGTCTGCAATTTGAGCGGGTGCTTCAGCACAAACGTGCTCATGACGTATCCGATCATAACCTGATAATCTTTGACGATATCGATTTTGATGAAATGACATATGCCCTTCTCGACGATCTTGACGTGCCCGTTATACGCGTGCTTGGAGAAGATTGGAATATCAAAGAAACGCTCGACCGTCTGCGTATGTATGGTGTCTGGTTGGAAAAAGATCCGACAATTCCGCTTCTTCCTCAGCTACGCGATCTCCTCGAGGAACTCGCAATCGATGAAACTCTCGCACAAAATGCCATCGGTCGGAAATATCATGAGCTTCCCGATGTGAGGCTCGAACTCGACAGGTGGAGAAATCATTATCTTGCCGAGTTATATAAACGTGATCTCATTCGGAATATTGAAGTAGAAGAAGATGAGTTGTACGACTACTATGAACGGAACATAGATAACTATAAACGGCCCCTCCATGTAAACATCCGAGAGATCCTTCTCGCTACCCAGGCGGAAGCCCAAAGAATAATGGCTGAGATAGACAGCGGACGTGATTTTTCGGAACTTGCACGTTTGCATTCATTAAGGGATTGGGCTGCCCGGCAAGACGGAGAATTCGGACTGTTTCCCTCGACATTACACGGAGATATCGGGAGAATCGCCTCCACACTCGATGTAGGAGAAATATACGGACCACTTCCCGTTCCGGATGGATACTCCGTTTTTAAACTGCTTGAGAAGAAAGAACCCGGGACGGATCTTAATCAGACGTACGATGAGGTCAGAGAATCAATCCGGGAAATACTTCTTCAGGGTAAAACAGCAGGTCTATTAAGCAGGGAAATTAATGCTTTACTTGATGAATACACTTTCAGCGTCGATTATGACAAACTCGAATCAATCGAGGTAACGCCCATACAAATGTTTGGGATCAGACGGTTCGGTTTCGGCGGTAACTACCCTGCCGTACCGGTGCTTGACAGACAGGTGGGGTGGATTTTTGAACGTGCACACGAAGAATTTATAATACCATGAGACTATAGGAATACCGGCATGAAATTATCAGTACTATTAATGTTTTCTTTTATTATGCTATCGATCGGGTGTACACAACCCGAATATCCGAAGTTCACGCCCGATAATGTTACGTTCGATGTCCCTGATTGGGCGTATGATGCGGTTTGGTACCAGATTTTCCCTGAACGTTTTGCCAACGGTGACCCCGCGAACGATCCGCCGGGTGTTGAGCCATGGGGAGGCGTTCCGACATATGACAATTTTTTCGGCGGGGACTTACAGGGAGTAATTGATCATCTCTGGTACCTTGAAGAACTCGGCATCAATGCAATTTATTTTAACCCCGTATTTAAATCGTTGCCCAATCATAAATATCACACGACCGATTATTACAAAATAGATCCGCACTTCGGTGATGAAGAAGTCTTCCGTACGCTTCTTGATGAGGCGCATAAACGGGGAATCAGAATAATCGTTGACGGTGTATTCAATCATACCGGTCCCGACTTTTGGGCATTCGAAGATATAATAAAAAACGAGGAGCAATCGGAATATCTGCACTGGTATAACGTGTACGATTTCCCGATACGCGTCGAGCATCCCCCAAACTATGAAGCATGGTGGGGATTGCCCGATCTTCCGAAATTAATGGTTATGCATCCTGATGTGAAAGAATATCTGTTTGACGTTACAAAATACTGGACAGAGTTTGGTCTCGACGGCTGGCGCCTCGATGTGCCTAACGAAATGCCTCACGAGTTCTGGATCGAATGGCGGCCGATTGTCCGGAATGCAAATCCCGAAGCGTTTATCGTGGGTGAATTGTGGGAAGATGCTTCACCCTGGCTGCAGGGTGACCAGTTCGATGCAACAATGAACTATCGCTTCAGAAACGCTGCAATCGATTATTTCATCGATGGTTCGATTACAACGAAAGAATTTAACGAGCGTTTGTATGCGGTACTCGAAGATTATGCTCCGCAGGTCAGTCTTGTCAATCAGAATCTCGTCGGCAGCCACGACACCGAAAGGTATCTGACGCGGGCCGGGAATAATCTCGACGCAGTAAAGATAACGGCAATTATGAAAATGACGCACGTCGGCGCTCCAATGATCTATTACGGTGATGAGATCGGGATGGAGGGAGATGACGACCCCGACTGCCGGAGAACAATGATTTGGGAAAAGGAAGAGTGGAACCACGATCTGCGCAATTTATTTATCAATTTGATCCGGATCCGGCATGAAAACCCGGCATTACGGCGCGGATCATTCCAGACAAAACTGGTTGACAACAGACGTAATCTTTTTGCATTCGAGCGGCGTTATGAAGATAATGTCGTGTTGGTAGCTTTCAATAATCGAGGAAACGAGCAAAGTGTTAAAATTCGGGACATCGACGACGGGACCTATTATGATGTTTTGAATGACAGAGAGTATCATGCAACAGGCGGCAGTGTACAAATAGATAATATCGCACCGTACAGAGGCGCCATATTGGTAAAACAGTCAATGTAACACTATAGATAAGATGATAAGAAGGAAATATTGAGAAAATATTCCGTCCCTACGGGACGGTATTTCCGGTGGTTGGTTTTTACAAATAGTTAGTCCCTAACGGGACTAACTGAATTACAAGTGTCATTAATGTAAAAACAGAGACGCCATGGCGAACACATACACAAAAGTGTACATACAATATATATTTGCTGTTCAGAACCGGATAAGTTTAATCAACCCCCGATGGGAAGTCGAACTGTATAAATACATAACCGGTATAGTACAAAATCAAAAGCATAAGCTAATAGCAATAAACGGTATTCCTGACCATATTCACGTATTTGTTGGAATGCATACGACTCAATCTATGTCTGAGTTGATGCAGGATGTAAAAGAATATTCATCGAAATGGATTAATAAAAATGGATATACCAAGGGCAAATTTCAGTGGCAGGATGGATATGGAGCTTTCTCGTACTCAAAAAGTCATATAGACAATGTGTATAAGTATATTATGAATCAGAAGGAGCATCATAAAAAGAAAACGTTTATTGAAGAGTATATTGAATTCCTTGAAAAATTCGAAGTGCCGTATGATGAACGATATATTCCATTTTGAACTTTCTTCGATCGATAATAATTACTTATCAGATAACCCAATAAAATGAGGATGATTGGATGATTTTACTCAAGCGATCTATTGGACTATTTGTCATAGCAGCTTTTCTGGTTTCTTCCTTTATAACATATGCCCAGGTCGTTACCACCGACCCACCGTTTCCGAATCTCGAACAACCCGTAACGATTATATTCGATGCAACAAAAGGGACCGGTGGATTGAAAGATTACAGCGGCGACGTCTATGCTCATACGGGAGTCATCACCGACGAGAGTGTACAACCGTCCGACTGGAAATATACGAAGACCGGCTGGGGACAAAACACACCGGAGACGAAACTGACACGGATTGAGGATAACCTTTATGAGTTGCATATCGGGGATATTCGTACATATTACGGTGTCCCCGCCGGCGTAAAGATATTGCAGATGGCGTTTGTATTCAGGAGCGGTGTGCGAATAGGGGACAGGTTCCTTGAAGGAAAAGATGACGGCGGCGCCGATATTTTTGTCGATGTGTATGACAGACCGGTTAATGTCGTGTTCGTAAAACCTGTTGTGTCTTCATTAAATCCAAAATTTGTTGAGTTTGACTCTGATCTGGAAATTGAAGTTATCGCAAACTCAATAAACTACCCGCTTGCGACTATCACCCTCTTCAAGGATGATATCGAAGTAGCTCAAATCACCGACTCCGATACACTTCAGTATCTTGCTACCATTGATAAAAAAGGACGAACCAACTTTACGGCTATAGCGGCAGACACTTCCGGAGTTGCGGATACTTCGGGAGTTATTGTTAATGTAAATCCCGACGTGGTGAACGAACCACTGCCTGCCGGTATTATAGATGGAATCAATTACTACGATGCGGACGATACCAGGGTCACGCTCGTGCTCTATGCGCCGTACAAGGAGTTTATATATGTAATCGGCGATTTCAGTGATTGGGAAGTTGATCCCGATTATTTTATGAAACGGGCTTATCACCGTGAAGACAGTGTCCATTTCTGGATAACGATCGACAATCTCGTGCCTGATAGGGAGTATGCATTTCAGTATCTGATCGATGGTGAGATACGCGTAGCAGATGCCTATACGCGCAAGGTGCTCGATCCGAGGCACGATGCGGAGATCATACGAAAAGGTATTTATCCCGATCTGATGCCGTACCCCCACGGGAAAACATTACATTATGTTTCGATTTTGCATCCCGGTCGGGAACCATATCAATGGCAGGTCACCGACTTCGAGCCGCCCGCGGTGGAAGACCTCGTTATTTATGAATTGCTGGTGAGGGACTTTCTGGAGGATCACACGTACCGAACATTGATCGATACGCTCGATTATCTGGAGCAGCTGGGTGTGAACGCGATCGAACTCATGCCGATTAATCAGTTTGAAGGGAATTTGAGCTGGGGGTACAATCCCGCATTATTTTTTGCTCCGGATAAATTTTACGGTACAAGCCGGGACCTGAAAAAATTTATCGACGAGTGCCATAAACGGGGTATTGCGGTCATACTCGATATGGTGTTTAACCATACGTTCAGTCAGTCGCCGATGCTACGGATGTATTTCGATGCGGAAAATAACAGACCCGCAGCCGACAATCCGTGGTACATGAATCATATCTTTGAGAACCCGGCGATGAATTTCGGCTATAAGCTCGATCACGGGTCGTGGGAATTCCGGAATTTTATGGACCGTGTGAACGAGTATTGGATGACCGAATATAAGATCGACGGATTCCGGTTCGATCTCACGAAGGGATTTACGAGGCAATTCAAAGGAAGTAATGACTACTGGGGAAGTCTCTACGATCAGGAGAGAGTGGATAATCTCAAAAGGATGGCGGATCGGATATGGGAAGTGAATCCGAAAGCATTTGTCATTCTCGAACATCTTGCCGATAACATAGAGGAACGACCGCTTGCAAATTACGGAATGCTGATGTGGGGTAATCTTAATCACAATTATAATGAAGCCACGATGGGATGGCATGGGCAAAACAAATCGAATTTTTCCTGGATATCGTATAAGCAGCGCGGCTGGGATTTTCCGCACGTCGTCGGATATATGGAAAGTCACGACGAACAGCGTCTAATGTGGAAGAATCTGCAATTCGGTAACAGCTCGGGTGATTATAATATTCAGGAACTGCCGACGGCCCTGAACCGGATGAAACTTGCCGGTGCATTCTTCTTCACCATACCCGGACCGAAAATGATCTGGCAGTTCGGCGAACTGGGATACGATTACGGTTTGGGGGAAGACGGTCGCGGTAGGACCAGTCCGATGCCGATACCATGGGATGAATATTTAAACGATGAAAACCGGATCAATTTATATAAAACATGGTCGCACTTAATCAATCTCAAAAAAGAATACGATGTATTCCGCACCGATGATTTCGCATTACAGGTTGCCGGCTCGGTAAAACGCATCTATTTGAATCACGATGAAATGCACGTCGGAATAATAGGTAATTTTGATGTTGTTGAGAGGAGCGTTAAACTAAACCTCCAGCATACCGGTATGTGGTATGATTACTTTACCGGAGATACGATCGATTATACCGACCCCGACAGTCTTTTTGCATTTCCACCGGGATCCTTTTACCTGCTTACCTCAGAATGGATAGAAGGACCGGATGAGGATATTATTACCCATAGCGGATATCGTGATGATGCAATACCGGGCTCGTTCACACTGCGTCAGAATTATCCGAATCCCTTCAACCCGGGCACAACGATTATGTATTCGATACCTAAAGCTACGCATGTTTCGTTACGTATTTACGATGTTCTCGGGCGCCGTGTTGCGACTATCGTTGATGAGCTCCAGAACCCGGGGGCATACGAGCGCTACTTCGATGCTTCTCATTTGAGCAGCGGATTATATTTCTACCGGATAGAAGCGGGCGAGTTTGCTGAAGTAAAACGAATGATGTATGTGCGATAAGTGCGGTGAGATGGTGTCCACCTGCGCAGGGGAATTGTGTGGTGGAGAGGTGGGCTCCGAGCGGGGGAATGCTGGGATGCATGGATGCATGATTGCATGATCATATAACAAGGGAAGAAGAAATCCCGAACCTATACAGAATAGATTTTTGAAAAAATATGAAGCCGATTTTTATTATTTTATTGTCAGTTATTTTCCAATTTACCCTATTTCCTCAGCCTTTTGCCGTCGATTCCGGTATTAAATTTATGTATTCGGATCCCGATGCCCGTTCGGTTGTTTTATCGGGTGATTTCAACAGCTGGTCGCATTCAGAGGGGGCCATGTCCGTATCCGGCGATGGTGTCTGGTCGATTGTGCTTGAAATGCCACCGGGAGTATATCAATATAAATTTCTGGTGGATGATACTCTGTGGGTCGAAGATCCCGAAAATCCGGTCTCTGTTGAGAACTATAACCAATCCGGTTACAATAATGTTTTTACCTATACGCAAAGTGGAAATATTGTGTTTGACAGAAACCCCACGCTTGCTTCTATTTACGACGATGAACAGGACTCTATGAAAGATACGTATCAATCATCCGGAGAGACATTATTTCTCAATATTATCTGGCATCAACACCAACCATCCTATATCAATCCGGTTGAAGACCGTTTGATAGGACCATGGGTGCGGACACACAGCACGAAAGATTATTATGATATGACGAGTATGGTTGCCGATTATCCCAAAGTCCATGTTACCGTTAATCTGACCTCGTCGATGTTATATCAGCTTGAAGAATATTATGTTAACCGTCTGAAGCCGTTCTATCATTCGGGAAAAAACCGTATCGATGCCGAGCGGTATTTTAAAAAGGCAGCAGGCACAACCGATCCCTGGATTGATCTTGCACTAAAGCCGACATCCGAATTCGACGATGAGGATCGTAATTATCTCTACCGCAATCCCTGGAATGCCTTCGGCATCAGCGAAGTGCAGATAGCGCGATTCCCCGGGTACGAACGGCTGAAACACCATTTTACAAATGAGCTGGCGCACGGACGTGAGCATTTTTCCGAGCAGGAAATGCGTGAAGTGAAGTTTTGGTTTTATCTGGCACACTTCGATCCCGATTTTCTCGAAGGCGCAGTCACACTTCCGGATGGTTCGGTTGTCGATCTTACCGATCTTGTCGAAATTCGAGACGGTTCATATTATCTCCGCCGACCGGTAACCGAAGACGATTGCAATCGCATGGTTGCGGAAACATACAAGGTAATGGCTAACATAATACCGGTACACCGGAAGTTAATGTATGATCCCGGAACATACGAAGGACAGGTCGAGGTTATTACAACACCGTTCTATCATCCTATACTTCCGTTGATCTACGATACGAAGCTTGCGGAAATCAGTCAACCGCGTGATCCTATGCCGTCGCGTTATTCCTTCCCGGACGATGCCCGTGCGCAGGTAGCCCGTGCGGTTAAGTATTATAAAGATACGTTCGGTCAGCGTCCGTATGGCATGTGGCCCGCCGAAGGATCTGTCGCACAGGAAGTAGTGAAAACCTTTCTGGAATACGATATCGAGTGGATCGCGACCGATCAGCGAATACTTCGGAATTCTATGCCTAAGAACAGAATGCATTACCATGCATACCGTGCCTTTGCAGATACCGCAACGAAACGCGACGACGAGTCGCTTGCGGTCGTTTTCAGAGATACCGAATTGTCGGACAGGATCGGTTTCGTCTATCAGAATTTTGAAGGTGAGGATGCAGCCGACGATTTTATCCGCCGGATAATATCCTATCAGCCGAAAAAGGGAGAGACCTCCCGTTTGCTCACGGTTATTCTCGATGGGGAGAATGCGTGGGAATGGTACCGCTACGATAACGACGGGAAAGAGTTCCTCAACGCACTCTATCGTAAACTGAGTGCATTGTACGATACACGACAGGTAATTACCGTAACGATGAGCGAATACCTGCATGGTAATCCGAACCGGGGCGTACCGGCGCATCCGGTTGAGGCGATGAAGTCGATACACTGGCTCTGGCCGGGATCGTGGATCAATGCAAATTACGATACATGGATCGGAGAAGAGGAAGAGAACAATGCATGGGAATTATTGCTGCAGACCCGGAAGGATCTCGATGGTATGGGTATTCCGCGCCCCGATCCGATGGCGGATAAACCGGAAGAGGGTACGAAAGCATGGTACGAATACATGGCATGGGAGTCGATCTATGCCGCCGAGGGATCCGATTGGTTCTGGTGGTTCGGTGACGACCAGATCGCGCCGGGGGGTGAAGAGCCATGGGATGAGGGATTCCGTACTCACCTGACCAACATGTATCTCTTTGCACGTAAAGCGGGGTATGATGTCGATATACCGGAATTTCCCTCGGTACTCATACCGAAGGAAAAACGTGCGGAGCACCCGGTTCAACATATCGGCACAATGGCCCGCAGTGCCGGGGAAACGGTCGAGGTTACCTTTAGCGTTAATGCTTCTCACGTGGATGTACCCGATGCAATCTATATAGTCGGTAATCTACCCGAACTCGGTCAATGGAACCCAAATACAATCCGGATGAGTCAATCAGGAGAAGAAGGTGCCTGGACCATCACCCTCCATCTGCCGGTCGGCGCGGAAGTCGAATATAAATTTACCAACAGCGGATTACCGGGTGAATGGATTCCGGGGGAAGAGTTTCCGGTCTACAACCGCAGGGTGTTTATTGAAGGTGACAGAGGGGAAGGATTAATTATACGGGATGTGTTTGGGGAACTTTCTCATTAACCTGATCCGGTGTGACGGGGTGACGGGGAGACATGGAGGCGGGGGGACTTGGAGACGTGGAGACTGGGAGACTTGAATACGGGGGGGGCGGGTTGATTGGATGCATGATTGCATGGATGCATGAATGTATGCTAAAACCTCATGAACTGTGCGACCATTAGTCAATAATCAATAGGCAATAAACAATATACAATAAACAATCGTATGTCAGAAGCGCCCCATTAACAAATAACCAATAACAATTAACCTTTTTTGTTCATATGAAAAAAAATATTTTCCTCATATCTGTTTTTGCAATCACAACATTCTTTGGTTGCACCAAAGATGACCGTATGCACATCCGTATCTGGCATCAAATGCGGGTGGAGGAACGTGTCGTTATGGAAAGACAGCTTGCACGCTTCATGGAAAGCCGACCGGAAATACGTGTTGAGATGCTGTACAAAGAAACAGAGCAGCTTCGGAATGATTTTGTTATAGCAGCGTACGCCCGTCAGGGACCCGAAATAGTCTATGGCCCGTCGGATATGATTGGATTGCTTGCTACACTGGATGTGATTCGTCCGCTTGAACAATATTTCGATGAAGACTATCTCGGTCATTTCCATGAAACCGCCAAGGTATGGTATGAAGGTCACCTCTACCAGCTTGCCGATAAACTGGGGAATCATCTTGCGCTCGTGTATAATAAAGACATCGTTGCTGAGCCGCCGGAAACTACGGATGAGCTTATTGAAATAGGGAAGAAGGTGACCGTGGACCGGACCGGCAGCGGACGTATAGATCAATACGGGTTGGTATGGAACTATACCGAACCATTTTTCTATGTCCCGTTCCTTGCGGGTTTCGGCGGATGGGTTATGGATGAGGCACAGGAACGGCCGACGCTGAATACCGACGCGAACGTCCGTGCATTGAACTTTATACAGGAACTCCGCGATGTGCATCGTATCGTACCGCGTGAAGCCGACTATGAAATTGCCGATGCGTTATTTAAAGAAGGTCGCGCCGGCATGATTATTAACGGCGATTGGTCCTGGGGCGGATATATATCGGCCGGATTGAATATCGGGGTTGCGCCGATTCCACGTGTCTCTGAAACGGGGTTGTGGGCGTCGCCGATGGTTTCAACGAAAGGTTTTTCGATTAATGAAAATATCGACGATGATAAGCTAACGGTTGTGCTCGAGATTATAATGTTTCTGAACGAACCGGATAATCACCTTGAAGCGACCCGGGAAGTAAAGACATTTCCGACGAGGATCGAGACATACGACCATCCGGTAGTTACTGAAGATCCGATACTGATTAATTCGAAACGCCAGATAGATGTCGGCAAACCGATGCCGATCGTGCCTGAGCTGCGTGCCATATGGGACTCGATGCGGCCTCACTATCAGATGGTATTGAACGGAAGGAAAAGCGCCGAAGATGCGGCGAGGGATATGCAACTGCTCGCGGAGCGAAAAATTATTGAAATGCTGGAATGATCCGAATGAAAGATAATTCTTTTTCCCACAGAAAAGGGAATCCCACAGAATTATTTATAATAAACGTTGTGAGGAAGTTCTTGTAGCGCTGGAGGTTTTTTCATTATTTATAATATATATAATCAACAATGCTTGAAAATAATCGCAAACTTTTTCCGTATATATTGATCCTGCCTGCCGCATTGGTAATGATCGGTGTGGTGTTTTATCCGTTTATTTATAATGTTGTTCTATCGTTCTCGAATATGAGTCTGCGTAATTTCAGGGAATGGCAGATCATCGGCCTCGATCAATATTATAAAGTGTTCTTTGAACCGTCCGAACCCAGTTTCTACACCATATTTCTGAAAACAATGATATGGACGGTTGCGAACGTTACATTCCACGTTGTCATCGGTGTGATGCTGGCAATGATGTTAAACCGCCAGATAAAAGGAAAATCCGTATTCCGTACCTTGCTCATATTACCCTGGGCGATCCCTCAGTATATTGTTGCTTTAACCTGGCGGGGCATGTTCAACTATGAGTATGGGTCGATAAATCTTATCATAACAAAGTATCTTGGACTACCCGCTGTGGAATGGCTGCGTAGTCCCACGGAAGCTTTTCTTGCGGTGATCCTGACCAACATATGGCTAGGGTTTCCTTTTATGATGGTTATCGCACTCGGTGGATTGCAATCCATTTCACATGAATTTTATGAGGCTGCCGATATCGACGGTGCATCGGCGTGGCAGAAATTCAAAAATATCACCATACCTTTGTTGAGACCGGTTATGATTCCGGCAATTACACTGGGTATAATCTGGACCTTTAACAACATTAACGTCATATGGCTGGTCACGAACGGCGGCGAGCCTGCAGACCAGACACATATCCTCGTATCCTATGTGTACCGTGCGGCGTTCGGTTTATACCGATACGGCTATGCAGCGGCACTCTCGATGGTCATTTTCTTTATTCTTCTGATATTCAGTTTGACCTTTATGAAAAAGACACAAGCAACAAAGGCGGCATATTAGTATGAGAAATAAAGCATATTTTAAAAAACAGATGGCAGATGCGGTCGCGTATCTTGTCCTTATTATCTTTGCCGTGATAGCAGTGTATCCGGTATTGCAGGTGCTCAGTATCTCCTTGCGTCCCGGTGACCGGTTGCTATCCACCTCGCTTGCAATAATTCCCGAAGATGCAACGTTTGCCGCTTATAAGGAGCTTTTTACCGGACGTCCCTTTCTCCTCTGGATGCGTAACAGTATCCTGATATCTTTTGTCGTAACTGCTACGGGTGTGATACTCGCTGCGTTGGCCGGATATGCATTCTCGAGATTTAAGTTTCGGGGAAAAAATTTCGGCTTGTTGAGTTTACTCGTGACACAGATGTTTCCCGCGACCATGCTGCTCCTCCCTATGTATATCATGCTGGTAAAGGTCGGTTTGATCAATACGTTTCTGGGAGTGATCATTATATATTCATCGACCGCGCTTCCTTTTTGTATCTGGACGATGAAAGGGTATTACGACACAATTCCGGCGTCGCTCGAAGAAGCCGCCCGGATAGACGGATGTACACAATTTGCGGCGTTCTACAAAGTGGTTATTCCGCTAGCTGCGCCGGCACTCGTTATCGTTGCACTGTTTTCATTTATGACAGCGTGGGCTGAATATGTTGTTGCAGCACAGGTCTTACAGGATACCGGCCTCTGGACGCTGCCGGTCGGATTACAAACGTTCCAGGCAAATATGTCCACCGAGTGGGGATTATATGCAGCCGCTTCGCTTATTGTGAGTATTCCCGTTGTCGTACTTTTCCTGGCGCTGAGTAAATTCCTGATATCGGGATTGACACTTGGCAGTGTGAAAGGATAGTCCGCAATTTATTTGCGAAACCTACTTCATAAAACAATAAAGGTTGTACCATGAAAACGAATGTACTATTATTATCATTTGTAGTCGCTTGTCTATTTTTCGGCTGTGAATACGGACGAAATGATGCTGTAGATGATTTTGCTTCGATGCCGGCACGCGAAAGTGAGCCATGGGTGCGCGATGCTGTTATTTACGAAATTTATCTCCGGTCCTTTTCGCCGGAAGGAACCTTTGCCGGTCTCGAACAGAGATTACCGGAACTCAGAGATCTTGGCGTGAGTGTCCTGTGGCTTATGCCTATTCATCCGGTCGGTCAGGAAAACAAAAAGGGAACACTCGGCAGTCCGTACTCTATTCAGGATTATTTTGATGTTAATTCCGAGTTCGGCACAATGGAAGATTTCAGGCGATTGCTCAATGCCGTACACGAACACGGTATGAAACTGATCATTGATCTGGTTGCAAACCATACCGCCTGGGATAATCCGCTTATCGAAGAACAAAAGAACTGGTATGTACAAAATGACCGGGGTGAGATCGTTCATCCCGCGGGTACGGATTGGTGGGATGTCGCGGATTTAAATTATGACAATCCGGAGGTCTGGGAATATATGAAAGAGGTGATGCGGTTCTGGGTTGAAGATATCGGGATAGACGGATTCCGTTGTGATGTTTCGGAGCTTGTTCCGATTGAATTCTGGGAGGAAGCACGGGAAATGCTCGATGCAATTAAACCCGTGATGATGATTTCCGAGGGTACCTTGCCGGCTCATCACATATATGCATTCGATATTACCTACTCGTGGAATCTGTACCATGCATTACCGGGTATTGTGCATAGTGAAGATCCGGCCACGGCCATCGACGATTTGCTTTTAAATGAGGCAAATCGTTACCCGAGAGGATCGCTCAGGATGCGGTTTAAATCCAACCATGATGAGAATGCGTGGGATGCTCCTGCCGTTGAAAAATGGGGACCTGAAGGGACAAAAGCCGTAGGTACGCTTGTGACGACCCTGCCCGGTGTACCTTTATTGTACAATGGTGATGAAGTCGGTAATCCGAAGCGTCTCGAATTATTCGAACGCGTTCCTATCGAATGGGAGGAGGGTGATGAATACAGGAGCTTTTATACCGAACTCTTTTCGCTTTATAACGAATCATCCGCATTCCGAAAAGGAGAATTTGTAAAAATAACCACTACGGAAGATAACAGTATCTACTCATTTATCAGATGGTATGATAACGATATTAAGTTGGTACTTATAAATTTAAAAGCGGACGATATTATGTTTGAGGCAAGGGGAGGAGCATTACTTGATGCCGTGGGTATGCAATCCGGCACGCTGTCGAAAAAGTTCGGACACGGTGATGACGTTGTTCATTTCACCTCTGATGACACGATATCATTATCATTACCGGCTTATGGTTATGCGATATACGATGTGAGATAGCGGCAGATTAGTGACAGAACGATAATTGAAGTTTTATGTGCATTTTCGTATGATGAGTAGGCGAGCTATAATTTACTACCATGAATTCAGGAGGAAAAATGAAGTCTCACACAGAATATCTTACCTTCAACACCGATAATAGACGAGAATACATCAATATTACTCCGGATGTGGAAAAAGCTCTCCGCAAGAGTGGCGTGAAGGAGGGCATGATACTTGTATCGGCGATGCACATAACCGCGGGAGTATGGGTCAACGATGCCGAAAGCGGTTTGCTTCAGGATATCGATGAGTGGCTCGAGCAGCTCGCTCCGTACAAAGAAAATTATCGCCATCACAGGACCGGGGAGCAAAACGGGGATGCGCATCTCAAAAACCTGCTCGTACATCACCAGGTAATTATCCCGGTAACAGACGGTGCGTGTGATTTCGGACCGTGGCAGCAGGTTTATTACGCGGAATTTGACGGAAAGAGAAGAAAGCGGCTTATAATAAAAGTTATGGGGGAATGAAGTCGATTCCCTGAATTTATAAGATCGCCCGTGTCAGGCACTTTTTGCGACCGATACAGCTTGAATGGGGTTAGA
>SLQE01000461.1 GCA_007131635.1 Bacteroidota bacterium
ATCAAAACCATTGAACAAAAAGCCCGCGAAGCAGCTGCCGACGGTGCTACGACGATCATCCTTACCGACATACATGCAGATACGCAAAATTTACCGATACCATGCCTTATCGCTTTACGGACGGTGGTAAATGCCCTCAATGCAACGGGTTATCGATTAAATATTTCAATAATCATACATTCGGGCGAAATACGGGAGACTCATCATGTGGCTGCTGCCATCGGATTCGGTGCAACCGCCGTGTGTCCGTACATTGCACATACAATTGCGAGAAATCATTCCGAAGGAACGCCCGATTATAATGAGAAAAATCTGATTCAATCGTATGAAGCGGGTTTATTAAAAATTATGTCCAAATCCGGTATCGCAGTTCTTAAGAGTTATCAAAGCTCTAAATTATTTACGGTGGTCGGTGTCGGCAAAGAAATATTGGACGATTTTTTCCCGGGAATGGAAAGTGCGATCGGCGGTATCGGGATTAATGAACTGGCAAACGATATCATCAAACGTGCTGAACGGTGTACCGGCGATACGCTTATCGATACCTTTCAGTATAAAGACCATAACAAATCCAACAAGGGAGAGCGGCATTCGATGACCGTGCTGCGGACCAAAGCCATACACCGGCTTGTCAGGGATGCACAGACACCCGATGAAGCGAAAATGCTTTATCAGAATTATGTTCGATCGGGAGAGGAAAACGAACCCATTCATATCCGGCATCTGCTGGCATTACGAAAGAGTGATAGAACACTGTTACCTGATAAGGTGCAAAGCAGAGAGTCTGTACTACAAACATTCGGGTCCGGGGCGATGTCGTTCGGTGCAATAAGTGCCGAAGCACAACGTGATATTTTCCTTGCGATGAAGGAGATCGGCGGGAAAAGCAATAGCGGTGAAGGCGGCGAAAATCCGTATTATTACACCGAAGGTATTACCGCTTCGTCAAAACAAGTTGCATCCGGACGGTTCGGCGTAACGGCACAATATCTTGTCAGCGGCGAAGAAATTCAGATTAAAATTGCGCAGGGTGCTAAGCCGGGTGAAGGCGGTCAGCTTATGGGGATAAAAGTCACACCGGATATAGCGCGCGCGCGGCATTCGAATCCGGGTGTGGATCTTATATCCCCACCACCGCTTCACGATATCTATAGCATCGAAGATCTGAAGCAAATGATATATGAATTCAAACAATTGAAACCGGATAGTAAGGTAAATGTGAAACTGGTCTCCGGATGGAATATAGGTACCATAGCGGTCGGTGTTGCAAAAGCGGGAGCAGACAGCATTAAAATTTGCGGAGGAGACGGTGGAACGGGGGCTGCATCTCTCAGCTCGATGAAACACGCCGGTTTACCGTGGGAGATAGGGCTGGTCGAAGTCCACAAAGCCCTTATCGAGAACGACCTACGGAAAAACGTAACCCTCTCGGTCGACGGTGGTTTGAGTTCGGGAAAGGACATCATAACCGCGGCTATTCTTGGCGCTGAAGAATTTGATTTTGGAAAACTCCTCCTCATTGCGGAGGGATGTGTTATGGCAAGAATATGCGAAAAGAATACATGTCCGACAGGAATTGCTACCCACGATCCAAAATTCAAAAAGAAATACAAAGGAACAAAAGATCACGTTATAACGGTCATCCATCAACTTGCCGACGAAATACGCGAACATCTAGCTTCGCTCGGTATTTCAACTTTGCGAGAACTGATCGGTCGGACAGATCTGCTTGAACCGAATCCGCTTCATAAAGAAACTATCAGAAACCGTAAAATCGATCTTAGGTATTTCTTCGAAGAAATTCTTATCGACGACAGTCAACGGATCGATCTCTTTCATGAAGGATTAGGCCTCCTTAACACACAAATCGTAGAGGATACGAACGATGCTATAAAACATAATTGCGATGTCGAACTCTCCTATAAAATACGTAACACTGACCGCGCCGTACTTGCAACAGTATGCGGTAAACTCGCAATGCAAAAGCACCAATACCATCTTGCAGGGATACACGATCCGAACCTCCCGGTCATTGATCATACAGGCACTATATCTATCGATTTTACGGGGAGCGCAGGACAGGGATTCGGTGTTTACCTGGTTGACGGTTTATCAGTGCGGTTATACGGTGAAGCGAACGATTCGGTCTGTAAATCTATGTCGGGAGGAAAGGTGATCATTCGTCCTCACCCCGAGGCTCGGTTTAAACCCGAGGAAAATACTATTATCGGTAATTGTGCATTATACGGTGCAACGGGCGGGACAATATATGTGAACGGCCGGGCCGGCGACCGGTTTGCCGTACGTAACAGCGGTGCAACTGCGGTGGTCGAGGGAACGGGACTTCATGCGTGCGAATATATGACAAACGGACTTATTGTTATACTCGGACCGGTTCAGCACAATATTGGTGCGGGTATGACCGGCGGGATACTTTATCTCTACGGCGATCAACCGGATCGTGTTAACGACAAATATATCGTTCCGGTCAAAAGTAAGGATGAGGATAAAAACCATTTGTATAATCTATTAATCGATTATATCAGGGAGACTGAAAGCCCACTAGCAAAAAGAATCCTGGATAGATGGAGCGAAACGCAGGACAATTTTATAAAATACCTCCCTCTTAAAGAGGCACAGGCATTCACTGAGAAAGAGGAAGAGGAAGAGCATAGTGCCGCTTAATAGAATTTACCAATCCCGCTCGGAAAGCGGGGTACACCGGGGAGCGTTCGATATTATTTTTTTCCCTCTCCTGCTTCCATAAAATACCCCTCAAGCAGCGGCTTCACCTTCTGTAACGCTTTTGACCGGTGACTGATCTTATGTTTCTCCGCGGGCTCCATTTCACCGAAAGTTTGTTCATATCCGTAAGGTTTAAATAAGGGGTCGTATCCGAATCCGTTCGTTCCGCGCGGCTGTTCGAGAATGATCCCCCGGCACTCGCCGGATACGATCTCTTCAACGCCATGAGCCACAAATGCCAGGACACAACGGAACCGGGCAGTTCGCCGCCTAAACGAAAGCGGCCCCAGTTCCTTGAGTAACTTTTTATTATTTTCCTCATCGGTAGCGTGTTCGCCCGCATACCGTGCCGATAAAACTCCGGGACGGTGGTTGAGAAAAAACACTTCGAGTCCCGAATCATCCGCGAGTGTCGGTTTTTGTGTCTTTTTAAAAACAGCACGGGCTTTTTGCAGTGCATTATCCTCGAAGGTGTTACCGTCTTCGACGAGCTGATCCGATATGTTTAAATCGACGGCAGATGTTATTTCAATGGACGGGTCGTTCAGAATTTCCCGTATCTCCTTTATCTTGTGTTCATTCGCAGTTGCGAGTACTAATGTTTGCATTGGGTTTTGGTTATCTGTTCATTGTTATTATTTATTGGTTCTTTCTATCCAATCAACGTAACACCGAATCTATCGCTTCGTCTATCCGTTCCACCGGTATCAAATCGACCGAGCCGCTGAATGTGTGTTCGCTAATGTTGGAAGCCGGAACGATTGCCCGCGTAAACCCGAGCTTCTGTGCTTCGTATAATCGCTGCTCGATCTGATTCACGCCGCGAATCTCTCCGCCCAGTCCCACTTCTCCGATAATAACCGTCCGTGAGTCGATTGGTGCATCGCGATAGCTCGAAACCACGGCAATCGATACGGCCAGATCGACAGCCGGTTCGTCGATGCGTATGCCGCCGGCGACGTTCACAAAAACATCCTGTGTGCCGAGTCGATACCCCATACGTTTTTCCAGTACCGCGAGCAGCAGCGCCAGCCGTTTCTGATCGAATCCCGACGTCGTTCTCTGCGGCATCCCGTAACTCGTCGCCGATACCAGTGCCTGTACTTCAATCAATATCGGGCGGGTCCCCTCGATGGTCGGAACCACGACCGATCCCGCGCCACCCTTTTTCCTCTCCGAGAGAAACACTCTGGACGGATTTTTTACCTCGACCAGACCTTTCTCTTGCATTTCGAAAATCCCGATCTCGTTCGTCGACCCGTACCGGTTTTTCATTGCACGCAGTATTCTGTAAGCATAATGTCGGTCTCCCTCGAACTGAAGTACCGCATCAACCATATGTTCGATAGCTTTCGGACCGGCCAGCAGACCCTCCTTGGTTACATGTCCTATCAGTATAACGGGTATCGATAGTTTTTTGGCAAGTTTCATGAGACCGGCTGTCGTTTCCCGTAATTGACCGACCGTTCCGGGTACACTCTGCAATTCGGGATGCTGCATAGTTTGTATCGAGTCAACAATGATTACACCGGGTGATTTAATTTCAA
>SLQE01000238.1 GCA_007131635.1 Bacteroidota bacterium
TTCAATCCACGAGCTAAAGCTCGTGGCTATAGATACCGTGGGATGTTCCCCCGGCAATAATTGATAGGTGTATGTATTTAATATAAACTCGTCAGAATATCAAGATCATCGATATCATAAATGCAACCAATCCGCCGATAACCATATTCAACTGTTTCGATGTCAACAGCGAGGGTTCATCGCTGCTTTTCACTGTTTCGATAATGATCACACCGTGGGTGGCTTCGGGTCCGTAGATAGTTTGAGATTCCGGCGGACGAATGACAGTCATATTCTCTATCTGCGATGGCGGTGCCACACCCGCCAGACCTATCGGACTGGTGCCTAACTTCATACCGTTAAGAATAATAAGAGGATAAGGATCCCGGCTCCGCTCGTGACGCTGGTAAATTGTCTGTCGGAGTTGAAACTGGATATAGAGATTACCCTGGTATTCGGTGACGCGAGCCCGCGGTACGATTCTCTGAATGAGCTGTCCGAACGTGTATGCCTGCGTGGCACGTATCTCTTCGCTGCTGAATCGGTAGCCGGTTGCAAATGGAGGAGGCAGAGTATCAACGATTGCCACTTCATCAAGGAGGATCGGCCTGCTCGTCAATACAATATAAATGATCTCCTGAAAGTCACGGGAAAAATTCTGAGTATAAGAATATAGTATATAATTAATGTGTGAGAAAATTATCGTTCTTTGACCGGTCGGCACATTTTCGATGGTAAATTCCCCTTCCATATTCGATGTCGTGCCGATTTCCGTGCCCTGGAGAAGTATATTTACGTTTTCGATCGGTTGATTCGTTTCGGCATCGAAAATGAATCCTCGTATTGAAATGAGGTCGTCGTTTTGGGCTCCGGCATAAAGATTTATTCCGGCCGATAAAAGAAGCACGAATATCACGAGATGGAGATATTTTATTCTTTTATGGATTTTAATTGTGTCCCGCGCAAGATGCACTACCATCCTCTTCTCCTTGTGAACCACCATAGTATATCGAGTTTATATATAAATAGCAACAATCTCGGCAGGTAAAAGATTTCAATGCAGGATAAATAACAGGAGCAATAATCCGATAAAAGTTCCCGCAAGCAATATCCTCATCGTCGACGAAAGGAGCGGATCGTTACCGGACCGGTCGGTGGTTTTAAGGATTATTGCACCGTGCGCTGCCTCCGGACCGTACATATTTTCAGAATCGGGAGGCCGGACAACTTCGAAACTCTCTATGTGTGCCGGATCGGCAATCCCGGCTAACCCTATCGGACTGGTTCCAATCCTCATACCATCGATAATGATCAGCGGGTATGGTTCACGACCCAGATGAAACCGCTGTCCGACGGACCCCGGTCGCTGCAGTTGAATGTAGAGGTTGCCGGCGCTCTCGCGTATATGCGCCTGAGGGACGAGTGTTTTTAATAGCTGTCCGAATGTCACGGCGGCAGTTTGTTTAAAATCTTCCCTGGTATAGTAATATCCTTCCGGTCTGAAGCGGGGTGAAACTGTGTCGACAACTTCAACTTCTTCTTCGAGCATAATCGGCCGGCTCGTCAATGCTACAAATATACTATCAGATACACCGGAATGGAAATAGTGTGTGTAATAAACAGGTACGTAATTGATATGTGAGAAGAGAAAGGTTTGAGTACCGTGAGAGACCATTGTCAGGGTAAATTCTCCGTTTTGGTTACTGGTTGTACCCACCCGTGTCTCCTCGATTGTTATATTTACATCGGGAATGGGGGCGCCGGTTTCATCATCGACAATCACTCCGTACACGACCGCGTACCGGTCTGTTTGTGTGTAAATATCGTGGCAAAATATCGCGGATATGATAATCAAAACGAATGTAATTTTAAATAAAAGCCGGGACCTGTTCATTTGTCCTGTACGATTTTTTTGTGCTTTCATTGTCATTATCGTTGAGGTAATTGGTAATCCGATATATATACGAAAAGTTGTACATTACCATAACAAACCGAACGGCGAAATGATTTCAGCCGGGGAAAAATACACTTGCCGATATTTATAAAAATAACGATATTGGAGTGACCATCGTCATTGTGGTAAGGCATCACTTCGTGACATGGCTTGTCATCGGCAAACATGCCAAAACACAGCGTAAAAATTTTTTTTATAATAGGATTGGGAAAAAATGTATAGAGTCGCGATTTTATTTTTGGGTCTGTTTTTTCTTTCTGCATGTACACCTGTTGATCCTGTCTATCAGGAGACCAAACAGATAATATCCGATCATTTTAAATATGAATACGAAGACAGATGCCGGCTAAGTATTTATCTTGCCGGGAAAGTAGAATTTTTCGATATTCGGGATGAAATGTTCTGCTCGGTTGATTTTACGATCGACTCGCTGACTATCGTGAGCGACGATGAAAGGATGGTGTACTTTTCCGCATTGATGATTGCCGACCGGAAAATTATTCAGCAATGGCTCAGGGCATGGAGTGAATTTGAGGAGCGCGTCGAAACGATTCGTCCCGTCCGTGTACCCGATCCCAGCCATGGACTTATCTGGGTATATACTGATAATAGCGATGGTTTCATATTTCTCGAACCATATTCACAGGAACCAAAAGGTGTGAAAAGTACTCCGCAGTGGGAGGCGTTAACGGTATTATACGATGGCGTTCTTGAGCTTCGTGATCGGGGGTCGAGAGTGATTGATGAGAGAGCGACACGTCTGAAAATCGTGGATGGTGAATGGGAAATTGCAGAGGAGGAATAAAATAAAACGGCTGTCGGATTTAGGACAGCCGTTTAAATGTTATTTTTAATCGGGATTCGGTGGATTGCCGGGTGTATCACCGTCATCGTTCGGCGGTTCGACTATTCCTGCTCTATCTTTTCCGCAACCGACGGTCAGCATACCTGCCAACAAAAAAATCAGCAGTATTTTTATAAATTTCATCATTATCCTCACTTCTCAAAAATTGCTTCCCTCACTCATTCCATTATATAAGATACAATGTGTATAAAAAATCCTTAATTGTCAATATTCAAAAATAATACGATGAGGATTTATACCGACCGGGGTAGATGTAATCAATTCTCCGGAGCGGTTATAATGTCGCAATTCACCGTTCTGTTGACCGGAAATGTTTACGACTGTGAACACTTCACCCGACGTGCCGTCCGCCTGAATTCCTCTGAGTACGGTTCCTTCCGCCGCCTGCAGCCAGGATGTTACCTGGTTCGGGTTGGGCGTGAATACTCTCTGGATGTTCCTTCCTGCAATGACGTAAATATATAGAGAGCCGTCCCAGGTCATTCTTGCGGCCACTGCCGGGAATTGAATCCATCTTGATGCTACAAATAGATCGGTATCTACGCGATACAGTGAGCCGGGAATTCCCCGGTCAAAAGATCCTTCGCATAGCACCCAAATTCTATCCTGAAAGTCCGTCATTACTTCAAATGGTCCCATCCCTACTTCAATTTCATTTTCAAATTCATTCGTGTTTACGTTATATAGCAGGATGGAATTTCCTTCAGATCTGTTGTATAAGGTTATGACAAGTAAATTGCGAACCATTGATAAACCGGCCGGTTCACCCGGCACTTTTATCGTGTTCATCAGGGAAAGATCGGCCAGATTAATGACCGATATGATGCTATCGGTACTGTGGGAGATATACGCACGGGTTCGTACATGATTTAATGCTACTCTGTCAGGCGGAGAAAACGATTGCAGTGAAAGATTTCCCCTGCTTTTATAATTCGATGTTTGAATTACTTCTAGTCCATTTTGGTTTTGCAAAAGTATGTATGCATCTCCTGCCGACAGGAACATATCCACGGGCCGGCCTGAAAAATTTCTTCCGTTCGCCAGCTGATAGGCACTTTGAATTATTTCATTCGATACCGGATTATAAACGGTCAATGAGGGATTATTTTGACCCGGAGTTCCCTGATTTATGACGAACACCTTTTTTAATTCGGGATCTATGATGTCCGGCTCCGAGAGTCCGCGCACGCACCCTGGTAGTATCAATACTGAAAGAATGGTGAAGAAAGTTAAATTTAATAGTAACCGTTCCATATATAGATTCCTGATATCATTAACACGAATTTCCCGGGAAGCAAGAGTATTTTGCAAGAACTTATTTAAGATTATCACTTATTTTGTAAAAGTCAAATATGGATGAAATCCCGTATGAAATTCCAATAGACAATAACCAAATCACAAATAAATCCCAAACTCCAATCGCCAAATCACAAATAAACTCCAAACTTCAATAACCAAATCACAAATAAATTCCAAACTCCAATCGCCAAA
>SLQE01000073.1 GCA_007131635.1 Bacteroidota bacterium
CGCATTTGATTCTTAAAGAACGGAATATCATCCTGCTTCTCGATAGTTTCGCCTGTATCGGTGTCTTTATAGAGCAAATCGGCAAGCACTTCACCTTTATGCACGGCGCCCACGATACGAGCCATTGACTCGATCGTCACTCTCGGATAAAAAGTCCGGTACGGTTCAATGAGTACCGATGGTTCCAATTCACAATATCCGTGACAGCCGGTGATGAGTAGGTTAATGTACCCGGTAAGTCTTTTGTACAGTAATTCACGTTTTGCAATGCGCATCAGATCATTGGCACCGCTCGCCTGTCCGCAGGTTCCGGCGGGTATAACGATCGTCGGGATATCCGTGTTCTGACGGGCGAGCTGTTCGTCCCGGAGTTTACGAAAAGCATCTATTGAGTCAAGTTTCTGCATAAGATGATCTTAAAAAGTATTATTGCTCACCGGTTACTTCGAGCATATGTCCTTTACAACCTCTTCGGGAACAAATCTGTACCACACCACCGCCCCGCACCGCCATCGATACCATCGGCGCACTGCACTCGGGACATGGTATATTGCTTTTCAGTTCCGTATGACAGTGAGGGCAGAAAATATTTACGATAGCGTTTTGCGGTATTTCATATTCGGATTCGATCGTATAACTTCCGTATATACTCGAAAGGCGAAGCCAGCCATGTTGACGTTCAAAATATATGGTTACACGTACGGACGGATATCCGTCTATCAAAAATGAAGAATCCATCAGACTGTGTGCACATCGTGCGCAGACAATTTCGACGGGAAAAACGCTTTTATCTTTCTTAACATCGATCTTATCCAAACCTTCGAGGGTTTTGCGAACGATATTTCGTACATCGTGTGTATTTACCTTTGAGAAGTAGTGCTGATCGACCACAACGATAGGTCCGAGCGCGCAGGCACCGAGGCAGGCAACCGTTTCGAGCGTGAATTTTTTATCGTCTGTTGTATCGCCCGTTTTACAGCGGAGAGTTTTTTGAAATTCATGTTCTATGGTCGGACCGCCGCGAACATGACAAGCGGTGCCGAGACAAACCGAGACGAGATGTTGCCCCCGCGGTTTGAGACTGAATGTCTTATAAAACGTCGCGACGCCATAAATATCAAGGAGTGATTGACCAGTCTCTTCCGCTACGGCACGCAACGACTTCTCAGGCAGATAACCGAACTTTGCCTGGATGTTTTCGAGCACTGCAATAATATTCAGCGGCTGCTCTACGGTATCATGGACGTTTTTTTCCATAGTACTGGCAGGCGCGATAGTGTTCGGAATTTACATTTGCATGTCGGCGATATGCTGATGACATGTAACATATACGTGCAGGTGCCCCCGTAAAAGAAGTTTATGATAGTGGGGTTGTATCATGTATAGTATGAAATTATTTATGATAAGTCAATAAATACAGGTTTCCGGTACTATACTTAGTCCAGCATTTTCATCACTTCCTCGACTGCCCGATCGAGCTGCGGATCGTTTTCATGGAGACGATCTTTAAAATTCTTGTCCACATATATATCCGGCGCCACACCCGATTTTTCCAAATTCTCCCCATCGAGCGTGAAGCATCCCCACGCGGGCAGGCGATGGAATGAGCCGTCGACAAGCTGTTCGCCCGTCGTAAATATTATCCAGCGATACGTTTCGGTACCGATGACCGTACCGAGACCGAGCTCTTTAAACCCGCTTGCAGTCATTTCAGCGTCGCTTAAACTTTGTTCGTTCATCAAGAGTACAACAGGGATATCAGCAGGTGCAAAATTCGGTTGCGGTGCGTAGTCGCCTCCGCGAAACCTCCACGTCAGATATTGCCTTCTGCTGAGCAACTGCAGGACATCGTCATGTACATTCCCGCCCCGGTTGTTTCGTACATCGAAAATCAGAGCATCACTGTGCATAAGCTGCCGGGCAATTTCGATCTTAAAATGCTCAAGCTCACCCGCTCCCATGTTTTTCATATGGATGTACGCGACGCGATTACCGGTACGTTCCTGCACACGTTTTTGATTCCGGTCAATCCACTCGTCATACAAATTCATCTGCAGCGCATTGCTGCTTTGCGGACGGATGAGCACGGAAAAAGTATTTCCACCGCGCCGAAAGGTAAGCTCCATTTCCGTCTGTAAAGACGGTGTTAAAAAGTATTTTTCTCTGTTATCGTTTGGATCGACCGGTCTACCGTTTACCGCAGTGAGTACATCTCCGGGCCGGATATCGATCTCTTTTCTGTCCGCAGAAGATTCACGAACGATTCTCCCGACGGTAAACGGTTGGGCATTATCGAATAAAACGCCTGTTGCATTTGTTCTTGAACCGTAAACCGTTTCTTCTTCATCGCCCCGCGACGAAAAACCCATATGCGACGAACCCAGTTCACCGAGCATATCGTTCGTCAGTACACGGAGATCTTCACGCGTATTCAGGAACGGCAGGAATCTTGCGTAACGGTCACGCATATGATGCCAATCGACACCGTGCATATCGTCATCGTAGAAATTCTCTCCAAGATTCGCCCACGTCTCAAAGAACATTTGTTCGAATTCATACTTCAGATTCCTGTGAAAGGTATAGGACATTTCGATTGGCTTCGCTTCGGCCGAACCAATATCGAGTGTATGAATACGGCCGCCGATGAGCGTGTAATACTTTCCGTCTGCCTCGCGAATCATAAGCGATGGGGTAGCGGCATTTTTAAACTTTTCGGTTTTAGCAGATGCAAAAGGCTTCAGCTCTGTCTTCCATATGTTGAATCCCGAACCGTCGTGATTCGATATATATACGATAGTGTGTTCGTCATCCTTTGTGATAACATAGGGCGAATGCTGTCTTCCCTGAACCGAGGTCATTTTTTCCCAGCGGCGATGAAGATCGGTAAAATTAATGTCGACGGTTATCTCCGCCGCTTCCGATTTTGTCGCGGCATCGTTCTCTTCGGCAAATAATTTATCAAAATGCTCCGACCGGAACGGTTCCCGGTACCGGTCAAATGCAATGCGGTAGATATCGGGTGAAATATTCCCTCGTGGATAGCTCGGTTGCACACGATCGGATGCGAAATACACATATTTCCCATCGCCGGACCAGAACGGTGAAATTTCAGACACACCGCTTTTAGTAATATTTATCGCATTACGATTTGAGAGATCGTAGAGCATGATATCCTGTTCAAAATTACGATAGACATTGAATGCAAGATAGCGGTCATCGGGAGAAAACATCAGCGATTCGTTGCGGAATGCCCATAATTCATCTTCCATCAGTGTTTCAAAGGAATAATTCTGAAGATCCATAACGTTCACATGGGAACGACCGCTGAAGAAAGCCATTTTATTTCCCGCGGTATTAATGGTGAGATTCCGGTCGTTCATCCGATGATCCGTAATCCGCTGCCCGTTCGCGGATCCGTCGGCGGCAATGCGGAAAATATTTCGATATCCATCTGCCGTTTGGGAATAGATGAGTGTCCTGTCGTCCTGAAGCCATCGCACCTCCACAACACGTTCGCGGGGATTGGTTTCAAGCCGGCGGATAAATTTCCCCTCCACATCGGAAACAAACAGTTCTCCGCGCGACACAAAAGCAATCTTCTTATTATCGGAAGCCACATCGAAGAATGATATCTTACCCGAGATATCGTACTCAAGATCATAATCGAGCGTGAAATTGCGGTTGACACGGACCGGTATCAGGGATGTTTCATCGGCCACAGTATCGTAGCGGTAGAGCCGGTAATCTCTTTCGAATACTATAACCGATCCGTCTGCGCTCAGCTGCGGACGTTTTACCGATGTATCGAACGCAGTCAGTGCCGCTGCACCGGTTTCGTTCAGGCGATATATATTATACTCGCCGTTCAACCGGTCGGATACGTAATACACATTTCCCTCGCGGTCGATCATCGGCCAGAGATCTTTGCCGTCCCAGTCGGTATGTACGGTGTATTCATCGGTCTCAGGATTATACGATTTGATATCCGGACTAAACGCTCCGCGATAGTTTTTTCGTTCGATAAAGCGGAAACTTTCCCATGTATCCGTAAAGTAATAATCACCCGTTACCGGATGTCGAATAATATCGTGCGGCAGATTAAAGAAGTGACCGAACAGACGAACCGGTGTTCCGCCGTCGATCGATACCGCGTACGAAGAAATATAGTTGTATCTGTCAGACGAGAAGTAAATGGTTTGCGAATCCCACGACCATGCATTGACAAGATTTTCACCGTCGTGATACGTGAGCCGGCGGATTTCACCGCCTTCAACAGGCATGACATACA
>SLQE01000015.1 GCA_007131635.1 Bacteroidota bacterium
ACAAAAGATACCGCAAAGATATTTTCCGACCCGGCTTCAGCACAAAAAAACGCGGTTGGGGACTCGGGTTAAGTCTGGCAAAACGGATTATTGAGGGATACCACCACGGTAAACTGTACATCAAGGAAACGAAAATCGGTGAAGGGACGACATTCAGAATTAAACTGAAAAAATTATAATCCCGCGGGGACATCGAACTCCTGGGCATTAATGCGGGAGCCTGTCATATTTTTGGATGTGTCCGAAACAAGGTAAAGAAACACAGGGAGTATATCTTCCGGCTTTTTGAGTGTCGACTGATCTTCTTCCGGATATGCGGCACGCCGCATATCTGTTGCCAATCCTCCCGGATTTACGATGTTGACGCGGACCGAATACTCCCGTAACTCTTCGGCAAGCATATATGAGAACCCTTCGACACCGAATTTAGAAACAGAGTATGCCCCCCAATTCGGTTTACCTTTATTACCGACTCCCGAACTCAAATTCACGACAGAACCGCTGCGTTGTTTCATCATAGAAGGAAGAAATGCTTTTGTCATGAGAAAAATGCCGGTTACGTTGACATCGATGACATCGCACCAGGTCTCATAATCATAGTCCGATACCGGAACACGCTTTCCGAGTATCGATGCATTATTTATTAGTGCGTCAACTTTGCCAAATTTGTTCAGCGTTCCCGACACGAACCGTTGCACCTGTTCGGGATCCTTAACATCAACGGGCAGAGAGAAAACCTCGCCCCCTGAACTGATTATTTCCTTTTCGATTTGCTTCAGCTCTTCGCTTCCGCGGGCACATATAGCTACTTTCGCCCCGGTGTGTGCAAAACCGCGGGAAAGTGCAGCACCGAGTCCTTTGGTGGCACCCGTAATGACAACCACTTTATCGTTGAGGTCTTTCATATCCGTTTGTGGCAGTAGTGTTTGTGTAGAACAACTCTATTTTGTTTCCATCGGGATCAAGGAAGTACAGTGTGTGACCATGTCTTCGCTTGACCGGACCAAACGTAATTTTAATATTCCGGTCGACGAGCCGCCGGTGGTATATCTCAAATGCTGCGGGTGAAATTTGAAAAGCTATGTGATTGAGACTTCCGGCATGTCTTATATCAGGTTCTTCACATGGTTTGTAATCCGATGGCAGTTTAAATAAACTGATTTCCGCATCTCCGACGGACAACTTTGCCGAGTTCTCGTCGCTCTCAATCACCGTGAGTCCGATAATATCATTATAGAAATGAATTGACCGTGCGAGGTCGGTGACATTTATTGCAATATGGTGAATACGATATGGTGCAACAGAATATTGTAAAGATTTTGCCTCTCTCATCACAGACATTGTATTAATCCAGGGTTGCAAGAAACTCTTCTACATCGTAGCCCCGTTCACGTGCGTAGCTGAGAAGTTTTTCGCCCAGCGCTTTCCGGGCACGATGGAGACGTGATCGAACGGTTCCGATGGGTATATCAAAAAATTCGGCTAATTCCTCGTAGGTTAATCCTTCTATGTCCCGCAATACAATTGCAGTCCGGAAGTTCTCCGGAAGATCCGCTAACGCACCGCTTATGTCGTCGTCGAGCAGATTACGGTATAACAATTCCCGTACATCGGTGGTATCAAGGCTCGGATGCATTGTGTTGAGATATGAGAACTCCGTCTCATCAAACTCAAGGTTATCGGGTTCGCGGGTCTTCTTGCGGTAATTGTTAATATATGAATTCTTCATAATGCGGTAGAGCCAGGCACGGGCATTAGTACCTTTTTCATATTTATCGAAAAATCTGTACGCCTTGAGATACGTGTCCTGAATCAGATCATTAGCTGCATTATGTTCGTTTGTTAACCATAATGCATAATTATAGAGCGAATCCATATGGGGAAGCATCTCTTCAACAAACGATTTTTGCTGTGGTGTGGCGGCTGATAACATACTATATCCCTTTCCGGCGGTTTCCTGCCTGATCTTAGATTGATGCATAATTTCCACGATAATAAACCAGCGGTTTTTTATTATCTTCATTGTACTCAAGATCCAGGACCTCTCCTATATAGATGATATGATCACCGCCGTCTATCGCATCTTTTACCGAGCAGGTCAGATTTGCCAGAGTATTTTGTAATACCGGGGTACCCGCATCGGACCGGTGGTAATCGATTCCGGTAAAGCGGTCGTTCTCATTTCCACTTTCTGAGAAGCGTCTGGCAATATCTAGCTGTCCTGCACTGAGTATATTGACGGTGAACAAACCGGTTCTATGCAACATCTCCGTTGTTTTTGCCCCTTTATCCAAACAAATGAGGACAAGCAACGGGTTAAGAGATACGGATGTGAATGAATTTACCGTCATCCCATGAGGCATTCCCGATTCCTGGACCGTTACAACAGTTATGCCTGTTGTGAACCTTCCCATGACATCGCGGAAGAGTCTCGAATCAATTATTTTTTCCTCGTATTGCATAGTACACTTATATTAGGGTTTGGTTTTTGCTTGCATCATAATAAGGCAATCACCGTGCCGACATCCGTAAGTTATTGTTTTTATATGACATAAAATAATTTTACAATCAGATAACGTTTCAATATGAAACACACAAATCATTCATTTAATCATTATCGTGCAAATCGCTTATTTTCTATGTTTCATAAATAAACGCTACGTTCATTTATGAAACGCGATTATACGTTTGGTGGTGGCTTAATCTTTAAGTCTTTTATCTTCCTCCAAAGCGTTGTGCGACTTATTCCCAGTCTCTTTGCCGCATTCTGATAAATCCAGCTCTCTTCACCCAATACCCGTTCGATGATTATTCTTTCCATACTATCTATTGGTTTATCTGACCTGAGAATGTCTTCGATGACATCGGTTCCGTCAACTGCCACATCATCTTCCAGAAGTTCGGTGGGTAAATGTGCCGGTTCGATGATTTTACCATTACAGCGGATATACGCATACTCGATGATATTTTGTAATTCCCGTACGTTGCCGGGGAAATTATATCTCATAAGAACATCGAGTGCCCGCTGGGATAACCGCTCGATCGTCTTATCCTTTGTCATTCGGTTTAATTCCCGGATGAAATGATTCACGAGCAACGGGATATCGACCCGACGTTTTCGAAGTGCCGGAACGAAAATCGGAACAACATTCAGCCGGTAGTAGAGATCCTCACGAAACTCTTTTTTTGATATTGCCGATTTTAAATCTTTATTTGTTGCCGCAATCAAGCGCACGTTCACGTGTCTGGATTTATTTTCACCGACCCGCTGAAATTCACCGTCCTGCAGTACACGTAGAAGTTTAACCTGTAAGAGCGGGCTCATATCGCCGATCTCATCCAGGAACAACGTTCCTTCGTCCGCTATTTCAAACTTTCCCTTTTTATCCTGATATGCTCCGGTAAAAGCGCCCTTTGCATGGCCGAACAATTCGCTTTCGAGCAATCCCTCCGGGAATGCACTTGAGTTTACTTTTACGAATTCATTGTCTTTTCGGGGACTGTAGGTGTGTATTGCCGCAGCTATCAATTCTTTGCCTGTCCCCGATTCTCCCTGTATCATGACACTTGCATCGGTAGGCGCGACTTCCTCTATGAGGTTATATATCTCCTGCATGTTATGAGATTTACCGATGATATTGGCAAAGGAATAGCGACCGTGAATTTTCTCTTCCAGTTGTTTTATCTCGGTAATATCTTTGAACAGCTCTGCAGCAGCAATGATGTTCCCCTCCTCATTGCGTAGTGTCACAATACTCGTCAGAGCCTGAAAACGACGCTCATCTTTAGCTGTATATACCATCTCTGCATTTCGTACTTCACGGCCCGCATGGAGTGTTCGGGTAAGTGGACAATTGTTTTCGCAATCGGATGTTCGCGCAACAAGGCTACAACGGTTTCCGTACACTTCACCGATTTCATAGCCGAGCAATCCCTTTGCGCGTTCATTAAGAAAGCGAACCTTTCTATCCATATCGATGATCATAACGCCGGTATCAGCGGCATCGAGTAAAGATTCAAGGTTCGATATTTGCCGTAGCCATGTATGTATATCCGCGTCCCGCATACAGAATCACCACTCCAACCCATCCATCGTTCAGAGACGAGGTATGGTAACGTTCATATCTTTCAATGCTTGCAGAATTCTTTCCTTTGCCTCACCCTTACTGATAAGCAGTCTTGACCCCGAGACAGTTATCTGCTCATCGAGTGTGGTATTCGCGCTATCGGTTAACCAACGCCAAACGTGAAAACCGAGTCTGTTCAAGTCATTCGGTTCACGTGTCGGAATCTGTTCAACGCTTTTATATGCAATTGCCTCAACTGAATCATCCGGGTGCGGTTTTATCTCCGGTGGTTTTTTTGTAGCCATAGGTGTTCCAGTGTAATGTCCTGATTAAATATTACGGATTATAAGATATATATTTTAGCCGATATTTCAAAGATGCCGGTATAACGGGTTGTAACACTTTACGCTATGTGTGTTTTTTCATCAACTGTCGGTTTCGTCCCCAACTCATCTACTATCTCTGCAATAGTTTTACTCGTAAGCAGCTTATGAATCTCTTCACGGAGTTCACCCCATTTCTCGTGAACCGGACAGGGGTTTTTGCCGTCGCAAACCGGTAAACCGAGTACGCAGTCGTGTAAAAAGGCATTACCATCGATTGCTTCAACGATGTGATACAATGTTATTGTATCGGGTCCGCCGCTCAATGCAAATCCGCCGCTCGGTCCTTTCTGCGATCTTAACAATCCCCTTTTCGACAGACTTTGTAATATCTTTGCAAGAAAGTGGTGCGGTATACTCAAAGAGTTTGATATCTCTTTTATATCGGTATAACCGCCATCACTTTTCGAGCTTATATATAGAATCGCCTGCAGTGCGTATTCACACTGTCTGCTAAATAAGACTGACATAGTATTTCCTGTTACATTACTTAATAGTTCATGTAGCTTATCAGATGCTCATCCCCCCGCTTGCTTCTCAGTGTTTTCCCATCCCGAGGGTCGTTCGCATTTCTTTATATCGTTTGATCTTCCCCTCTATCGTAGATACAAGTAAATCCTGTGAAATCGGCTTGACAATATAATCGTCTGCACCCATCTTCTTTCCGAGCTGGACAATATGTTCTTCATCCAGCCCACTCATAAAAACTACAGGCACAAACCGGAGATTTGCCCGCTTGCGTATATGTTCATAGGTAGTAAATCCGCTCATTGATGGCTTTGGAAAGGTGATATCAAGCAGGATGAGATCCGGGGTTGTTTTCTCGAGTATGTTCAAACCATCCTCCGGTCTGTGAACAGAAAAAGGGGTATACCCTTCCTCACGCAGTATTGATTTAATGATTTTCGAAAGCTCTACGTCATCATCGATTACCATAACCACACCCTTGACACGAAGGCCGTGTAATTCGTACATAATCCGGGATTCGATCTTCAAATGTTCATCGATACTGACGCTATACCGGTCCCGCAGTTCTTCAAGTGTTCTGGCGCTTGTCGGGGTAATCAATCCATCCTGCCATGCCTCTTTGACCGCATTGATGTATGCGTTCAATTTTACGGAGTGCTCAATTTCGGCATGGCGCTCATCGGAGATATCATTCTCTGCACGTACTTTTTCGAGCTCGTCCCGTTCTTTTTTTAGAACTGTTCCGGATTTCCATGCCATCTCCAGTGCCTTGCGGTAGTTGTTTTCATTTTCCGCACGCCTCTGTAATTCCGGATCCTTTCCAGCCGGTTCACCTCCCCGCTCAAGTACCCGTTGCTTCTCGTCTTTCTCTTTCGCAATAAAGTCAGCTTGTTTCGAAACGCGGCCCTCGGCAATCTTTCGCTGATCGTCAAAGCTTATCTTATTCGATGGTTCCTGCTCCGATAATCCCGATTCTACGTCTTCGGTCTCAGGTTCCGGGTCCGGTGATTCCGGTACTCCGACTTTGGTTTCAGGTTTCCGGTCCGGTGATTGCGGTTCTTCCTCTCCGGTTTCAGGTTCCCGGTCTATTGTCTTTTCATGAACGGAATCAGTATCCTCTTCACCGATTTCCGTAACCGTTATTTGTGGTTCGATTGGTTGATCAAGGTTTTCAGGAACGGTTTCAGAAACAGGTTGATATTCTACCCCTCCGGTAGATTTATTTTTAAAAACCTGGATTCGCTGGAGATAAGCTTTCGCATATATATTATTGGCATCTAAATCAAAAACAAGATTAACAAGTTCGGTGGCTCGATTGAAATTTCCCTGTAATACATACCGGTCAGCGGTCTTCAAAAGATCGCTGATTCGCTGCGCCCGTTCATCATCTGACAATTTCAACTGGTTCATACATACTACTTACTTGGAAAACCACGCTTGTGGCCCATATTAAATTATAAAACGACCTGTTACTACAGTAATCAATGTACGAGTAAATAGTAAGAATTTCAAGAAAACGGTATAAAGCGAGACGTGCAGACATACCGGACAGCAGTCTGGAGGGGGTCAGACAGTAAGGATCTGATCAATTCTACGCTTATCGATTCGACGGATGAGACCGATCACGGTACCGACACACGTAAACTGTTCTGATTGAGCAGGTACCATAATTGGTGTATATTTCTTATTTTCGGGTTTTAAGGTTATTGTTCCATTATCCCGGTAATAGCGCTTCACGGTAGGATCTCCGTTGACAAGGGCCACAATTATCTCACCGTTTTGAGGTTCTTTTGTCGGATCGATAAAAAGCAAATCGCCCTCATAGAGCGCTGCATCCCGCATACTATCTCCCCTGACGTATAGCCCGAAAACATTCGACGGCGCCGAGATATACTTACGGAGTTCAAAGTTATCCACAATGTTTTCATCCGATAGAAAAGGTACACCGGCAGGTACAAACCCATACACCGGTATGGATGTAGTTTTTCGACGGATTACTTCAATTCCGCGTGCAATATTCGGATGGCGTTTAATAAAACCTTTTTTTACAAGCGCATTGATGTGAACGATCATACTGGAAATATGGCGGTAACCCAATCCTTCGGAAATTTCTGCCAGCGTGGGTGACATATTCATCCGTTCAACGTAACTCTGGATCCAATCGTAAACACGTTTCTGCGCAGCCGTTAACCTATTTTCTTTAGCCATGATTTTATACCGTTAATATTTATGCTACACAAATATATACCGTATTTTTCAAAAAGTCAAGTCTGAAAATTATTTTTTTTTTAAATAAAACAGCAATCTACAAATTTGAATTGATTTCATAATATTTGTATATTTTTAGATTATAATATCTTTCCACATACGGTAGTATTCAAAAACCTCGTGTCGAATTATCAATCGGTAAAAAAAATATATCGCGGGATCATCTTTGATGTTGATGGTACCATCACCAGGACAAGCCAGCTCATTTATGATACCTTCAATTATGTTACCGAAAAATATATACATAAAACACACTCCCCGCAGGAGATTATTGCAATGTTCGGCCCCCCGGAAGATTTCGCGATACGAAAACTTGTTAACAATTCCGATTATGATAGGGCTATGGAAGACTTTTATCTGTACTACCGGCGACATCATAATCAAAAAGCCGAGCTGCACAACGGTATTTTTGAAATAATAGAACTTCTGTATAACGAAAATATACCGCTCGGGGTATTTACCGGAAAAGGTCACAAAACGACGGAGATAACTCTCGAAGAGTTTGGACTGAAAAAATATTTTTGTACCGTCATCACGGGTCACGACGTGAAACGGCACAAACCGGCTGGTGAAGGATTAGAACTTGCACTACAACAAATGCAAGTCGCTCCATCCGATGCGCTTATGATCGGCGATTCTGTTGCGGACATCAAGGCTGCGCGCGATGCAGGTGTCGATATTGCAAATGTATTATGGGACCTTTACAGTCATGATAAACCATTAACGCTTGATACAGACTATCGCTTCCTATCGACCGGTGAATTTCGCCGGTGGATTGATGAATTTATTACAATGAGTCGAAACAATAACACTGATGAAACAAACTATGAGTAGAAAAACAAAAGTCGGTGTGATCGGTGTCGGACATCTTGGAAACCTTCACGCCAAGATGTATGATATGATCCCCGCTGCAGATTTTATCGGCATATACGATATCGACAACGATCGCGCTCAGGAGGTTGCAAACCGGTTCGGGGTCAAAGCATATCCGGATATTGAAGCATTATTACATGATATCGAGGCAGTAAGCGTCGTTACGCCTACAAGCAATCATTTTGAAACCGCTTCTCTTGCATTGAACCATGGAGTACATGTTTTTATCGAAAAACCGATCACAGCCGATGTTCAGTCCGCCGGCGAACTGATCACGCTTGCACGGGGAAAAAATCAAATTGTCCAGGTCGGTCATATCGAACGGTTTAATCCGGCCCTGATGTCGTTGAAATCGATCGGATTAAATCCAATGTTCATCGAGTCTCACCGGCTCTCACAATTCAATCCGCGCGGTACCGACGTGGCCGTCGTGCTTGATCTCATGATTCACGACATCGATATTATTCTGAGTTTCGTAAACTCGCCCGTCAAGCAGATCGATGCGAACGGCGTTGCAATTGTGTCCGATTCTATAGACATTGCGAACACCCGTATCCAATTTGACAACGGTGCGGTTGCAAACATCACCGCCAGCCGGATTTCCCAGAAGAAAATGCGTAAAATGCGCGTCTTTCAACCTAACGCCTATATTACGATTGATTTCCTTGACGGATTCGCAGAGGTGTTTCGTCTTTTCACCGACGATACCGCAACTCCTGAGTCCGGGATGGTACTCGGTGAAATCGGAGTGGGGGAACAGAAGAAAAAAATTGTCTATGAGCGACCGGATGTTCCCGATATCAATGCCCTCGAATACGAGCTTGCTGAATTTATAGCAGCGGTTCAGAAGGGGACTTCACCGTTGGTAACCGCAATTGAAGGGAAAAAAGCTCTCGAAGTTGCACTTGAAGTGATGGAGAAAATAAAGGGACAAACCGTGCCGTGGTGAATACTGGAAAAACCGAAAAGATTATCCGAAAAATCACCGTATCACTTCCCGATGATCCGGTCATCCCCATTCTCTCAACTCTTTCGGAAGAAATCGAAACCCCGCTCTATATTGTCGGCGGATACGTACGCGACCTTTTGCTCGGACGTACCGTGAAAGACATCGATGTTATGGCTGCGGGCGACGGTGTATCCGTTGCAAAAGCATTTGCCGGTAAAATCGGAGCCAGGAATGTCGTCGTGTACGAAAAATTCGGTACGGCAATGGTGAAACTATCGGATCGCGATATCGAGTTCGTCGGTGCACGAAAAGAAAAATATCACGAACGTTCCCGTAAACCTTCGGTACTACCTGCAACTGTCAACGAGGACCTATCCCGCCGCGATTTTACCGTGAATGCCATCGCCGTGGCAATGCACCCGTCGGAATACGGAGTTCTTCTCGATCCGTTTAAAGGAAAAGCCGATCTTAAAAAAAAGATAATTCGCACACCCCTCGATCCGGACGAAACATTTGACGACGATCCTCTACGGATGCTGCGTGCGATCCGCTTTGCTGCACATTTGGATTTTACCATTCATCGGGACACGCTGCAGGGTATCAAAAAAAATAAAGAGCGTATATCGATAGTGTCACAAGAACGCATTACCGACGAACTTCTCAAGATCATACAAGCCGGTAAACCATCAGCTGGATTTATTCTTCTCAAAGAAACCGGATTACTGAAAATTATATTTCCAGAGATCGATGCACTCGCAGGAGTCGATCAGCGGTATGAACATCACCACAAAGATGTTTTCTATCATACGCTTCAGGTACTGGATAATATTTCCGAACACACCGACGATATCTATCTCCGTATTGTCGCACTTGTGCATGATATCGCAAAGCCGAAAACGAAAGCATTTCATCCACGGCATGGATGGACGTTTCACAATCACGAAGAGTTGGGTGCGCGTATGATTAAGCATCTTTTTAAACGTTTTAAGCTTCCGCTCGATCGTGTGCCGTATGTCGAAAAGCTCGTACGGCTGCACCTCCGGCCTATGGCACTTGTCGACGAAGGTGTTACGGACTCGGCAGTCCGGCGTTTATTATTCGAAGCGGGCGAAGAAATCGACGATTTGATGAAACTATGCCGCGCGGATATAACATCGAAAAATCCTCGGAAGGTAAAACAATACCTGAACAATTATAACCGGCTCGTTAAACGAATGGAGGAAATCGAGGAAAAAGACCGTCTGCGTAACTGGCAGCCACCCATCCGCGGCGATGAAATTATGGAGCGATTTGATATACCGCCGAGTAAATTGGTAGGTATACTGAAGAAAGCCGTAGAAGATGCAATACTCGACGGTAAGATCCCGAATGAATACGAAGCGGCTTTAGAGTATCTTTACGAGGTGAAGGATGAGATTATCCGTGAGTATGACAAGCAGGTATCGTCAGGAGGTGAGAACAGATGCGAGTAGCTTTATATTTTGTGTTGTTGATTTTTATTTCGGTCATACACCCCTGCGAATCCCACGCAAGCATTTCATATAGCATCAACGAACTGGAAGAAAGAGCTCATATTGTATCTTCGAGTGATACGTTTGCTATACCAAGGGTTGAAGGATCCGTTATTGTTGACGGCATACTCGACGAATCCGTTTGGCGCGAAGCCGTGGTATGGGAGCTCCCGTATGAGATACGTACCGGAGAAAACACCGAAGCCCCGATGGAAACATACGTTCTTTTCGCATCTACATCATCCGAATTTCTTGTAGCATTTGTGTGCCTTGATCCTGAGCCGAACAGGATACGAGCCACACTTACCGACCGGAACAGGTGGAGCAGGACAGAGGACGATCACGTTGGTTTGTATCTTGATACCTTCGGTGATAAACGCAACGCTTATTACATATCGGTAAATGCGCGCGGCGTACAATTCGACGCGATGAGACTCGATCGTGGAGGCCAGGGAACAGCGGACGATTCAAGCTTCGATTTTCGATGGGAGTCGGCGGCACAGATTACCGATTTCGGTTATGTTGTCGAAATAGCCCTGCCGTTTCGTTATCTCCGTTTATCGAATAATGCGCACGACGGGAAAATCACCTGGAATATCAAACCATTCCGTATCATCCCGAGGTCTTTCCGCTATGAAACGATACCGGTACGCTGGGATTATAACCGCAACTGCTTCCTCTGTCAATTCCCTTCGGTGACTATAGAGAATCCGGACCGATCCTTCCGTCCGGTTCAGATGATACCGTATGTCAGCGGTATTTACGAAAAGACACCGACGGCGGAAAATGCAGACCCGTCATATGGTATCGATATAAAATATCAGCAGGCATCGTGGGCAATCGATGCAACGATCCTTCCCGATTTTAGCCAGGTTGAAACCGATGCATTTCAAATGACAACGAATATTCGGTTTCTTCCACGGCTGTCCGAACAACGGCCCTTTTTCACGGAAAGAACTGATCTTATACGGCTACCGGTTTCACAAACTATCTATACCCGTACGCTTCTCGATCCTACCGTCGGACTCCGCGCGACCGGAAAAACCGGACCCCATAACTGGTTAGCTCTCGGACTGCACGATAAAGCAACCTGGCTGCTCTTCCCGGGAAGAGACGGTTCATCCACGTATGTCATGGATACCCAATCATACAACGCGCTCTTCCGCTATCGATACGATATGTCCGCGGACGCCGTCATGGGGGTATTCGTTACTTCCCGTGACTATGAGGGGGGCTACAACCGACTGATCAGCGCAGACGGTCAGTTTGCCATCGATTCCAGACACACATTCGTCGCTCAGCTGCTGGGCAGTCATACAAAATATCCGCGCGAGGTAGCCGGGTTATTCAACTATCGAACCGACGATTTTTTAGGTTACGGCTACTTACTCCGGATGGAACGCAGCGGTCGCCATTGGAATTACCGTATCGAGACCCGTGATTATGAAGAATCATTTATCACCGGTATGGGATTGCAGCAACGTGTAGGCATACGGAACGGACTCGCACAGACCTCTTACGATATGTTTCCGAACCGGAAGGTCGTCAGACGTATCGGCTCTTATCTTACCATGAGCGGCACATGGGACAGATATAATCATGAACCGTTAAATTTGAGCGCGCGGGGTGGTATTATCCTCTCGGCCGCACATCAGATATACGCCGATATTAATATTCAACAGGAGCGCGAAAGTCTCCTGGATCGGGCATTCGATCTTTCGCGATACGGGATGTTTTTCAGAGTTATTCCCACGCACTGGTATACTTTTAACACACACTTTAGTATCGGGGATGCCATAGATTATCGGCTCATCGAACAAATGAACAGTTTCAGCGGATGGGTAAGCAACACGTTCTATTTCCTGAACAGACAGCTTCAGCTATCACATAACATAAACTATTACCGGTTATTTCACGACATGACCGCTCAGGACGCCTGGATACACAGGTTATATGCGGAACTGCAGATCACATCGGGTATCGCAATACGAAACATAGCCCAGTGGAGAGATTTTGAGTGGAAAGATCCACGGTACACCGGAGTTCCCGACAACCAGCAGACATTCGAAAACCAATTCCTGATCCGGTACAGATTCAATTTCGCAACGGCATTCTATGCCGGAGCATACGGGCGGTGGAACACCGTTGAGGATCAAACAACGAATATGTGGCAGGTGTTTGCGAAGATTTCGTATCTGATATAAAAGATGGTCTTTTCATTTCTGGTCTCCTATCTAATGTGTAATTGTTAATGTATGACGAAACTTTTCTTCTTCAACAATTGGTTCTTCCGATAACAGTTCCTCTGCAATTTGTTCTTCATCTTGTTGTACCTCAACTTCAGGTAGAGATACCCTCGGTGCACTCGCACAGCCAATAACAAATGCGATCATAAGTAGCACCATCATTGTGTTTAGTATAACGTTTTGCATGACTTACCTCCTTTGTTTGTATTAAAAAATCTCACCATCTTGGATTACATGGTGAGTTTGGGAATAATTTCCGTCTTAAGATCCATACCCTGGATTTTTACCCCGGATTTTACCCCACCAGCCTCCTGTAAGATCAACTATTTGAGTTTTATAATGATTGGTAATATCCTCAGCGCTAGTAATCACGCCGTACTACTCACTTCCGCCCCTATGAACATTACAAGAGATATCATTCTAAAAAAACATAATTCCATACCTTTTAGTCTGATAATTTATTGTACACCAAAAAAGATGTACGGCAGACTCTCAATTTAAGAGTCCGGTGAGCTTATAAATCAATTCGATATTGCGGATTTAACGTAATTTGACAATTAAGAAAGAAATTTCATACGCGGAAAAACAGTGCTTGTGAAAAGTTAGTAGGTTATCAATTTGGATTATTTGAGTTTAAGCTGTTTATATTTAGCACTTCTAAAGGCGGTCTTTAAATAATAAAATTTTTATTAAAAGTGTTATTTCTTACGAAATCATCTTCTAATAAAAAACGTAATTTGGATAAGGGTGAATCTGAGATTAACTGTCTTTAATGTAATAACATAAATAATCTTGATCCACTTTGACCCAGCTTAAAGTTTTTTTTATAAATGTCAAGAAAATTTTATCTTGATGGTGTGGCCGGGGGAGGGATTATCAATTGTTTGAGATGGTGACTTTGGTGGTAAAAAAAGTCTTTCCGGAGTGTACTTAATCTTCATTCTGAAAACACCGCTACCGCAAGCACATCATCGGCTCGCACGTAACCGACAACTCTCCTTTTTTCATTTTCACCCCGTTTTTTATATCTTGTTAGATAGTTGGAATTTCAGTAACGGTAACAAGGATAACCGGATGTTTCTCATCATTATACTTTTTCTGTTTGCCGGCGCATCTTTTCCTGTGCTTTCGCAGGAAACGTACACCCTGCGCGGACGTATAATGGATGAGCAGACACGCCAGCCGCTCCCGTCGGCTAATATCTGGGTCGAAGGCACATCGCGGGGTACGGTATCGAACCGCTTCGGTGAATATCAGCTTCCGGTATCGCGGGGTGAGCACTCAATTATTGTCAGCTATATCGGCTATCGGTCCGATACTTCCCTGGTGAAAATCCCCGATCAGCTTGAGCACAACGCCGCGCTCTCTTCCATACCGATCATTTTACCGGAAGTTGTCATAACCGGCGAAGATCCGGCTATCGAGATCATCAGACGTGCAATCGAAAATAAACCGAGGTGGCGGGGAGAGCTGGTATCGTTCATCGGCAGTGCCTTCGCACGCGACAAGTTAACGATGAATAACAACATTAATACTATCTCGGAAGCATATTCCGACATCTACTGGCACCGGGATTTCGGCATGCGGGAGATAGTAACACAGCGGAGACAGTCGGCGAATCTGCCCGATGAATTTCAGCTGGCGCGTATGGGTGAAATAATGAACTTCAACGACGATGAGATAGAGCTTGTCGACTTTGTCTTTATCGGCGTTACCGCGCCGGACGCTTTGCGGTATTATGACTATAAGCTTACCGGCATACGGAAAATGGACGATATCGAGATATACGATATAAAAGTCATTCCCAAAACCCGGTTGCAGCCGCTCTTTAAAGGCTATATCTCCATTGCCGATGAAACATATGCGGTCGTCGATGTCAATCTTACACCGAATGAGGCTTTTCATATCCCCATCATCCAGCAATTATATGCGCACTACCGGCAGCAGTTCAGACTATATGAAGAACGTTTCTGGATGCCGTCCAACTTTCAGTTTACCGCGGGGTTTACCCTTTCATTACCCGGCTGGCGTATCGGTGATTTTATCTATGAGAAATCTACCGTGATATACGACTATGAGATAAACACCGAAATACACGACACCGTATTTGCCGACGAAGAAACATTTGTGATCGCCGGTGAAGCGGCGACATTCGATTCAACGTTCTGGGATGATCACAACGTACTTCCGCTCACACCGGATGAAATACGGGCATACGATCGTATCGATAGTCTGGTAGCAGACGGAGGCAATCGAAACCGCAGAGCGGGGAGTCTGGATAATCTATTCAGACCGCTTGAATATTTTGACGGACGATTCAACCGTGTCGAGGGTTTTTATCTGGGCGGAAAAATACATCTGGATTCCATCACACCCTACGCGCGTGTCTTCGGCTCACTTGGATACGGATTTTCAGATAAGCAGTGGAAATATTCCGCCGGCGGTGTTCTCTATCCCTCGGGATCAAGGATGTTCGGGCTCGGTTCTGAAATATTCAGCCGGACCTCAACAATCCCGAAAGAACAATATTTCGGCTCGTTCGCGGTTGCCGTCGGGGCATTGTTCGACAAAAAAGATTACCTTGATTATTTCCTTGCCGACGGATGGCGCGGGTTCTTCGAAGTAAACATTCATGGCGGACCCCGATTCCGCCGCAGCACCACACGGATCGAACTCGGCTACATCGATGAGAAACATACTTCGATGGAAAAGAACACCGACTTTTCCGTTTTTTTCCGCAGCAGAA
>SLQE01000314.1 GCA_007131635.1 Bacteroidota bacterium
AGCGGAATTCGTACTAAAAAATCACATTTTTCTTTCACTAAACGACGCATGCCTTTGCCCTCGGCTCCGATAATTATCGCTACCGGCAAAGTTAAGTCTATCTCATCGTAAAGTTTATCCGCGGCACCGTCGGTTCCGATGATCCAATATCCGTCCTCTTTCAAACGGTCTATCGTATTGGCAACATTCGTTACACGACTCACGGGGATGTGCTCAACGGCCCCTGCTGATGTTTTCAATACAGTATCGGTGAGCGAAGCGGCGTGATGTTTCGGCAAAATGATGCCGTCAACACCCGCACACTCCGCGGTTCGGATCAAAGCGCCGATGTTGTGGGGATCGGTGATCTCGTCGAGAATCAAGAGGAAAGGTCGTTTCGCTCCGGAAGCGGAAGAGATATTTTCAAGGAGCGTATCGAGATCGTCGTATTCTTTAACTCCCGCGATGGCAACGACACCCTGCGCCGATTCGGATTGCGTGAGTGAACGGAATTTTTGCTTGTCAACCTCGGTCACGATAACGCCGTTTTCCCTGGCGAGCGATTTTATCATCTGTATCGGTTTGCCGTGGCTCCCGCGAAGGATCAGTATCTTCTCGATAGGACGCCGCGCCTTAAGTGCTTCGATTACGGGATTACGGCCGGTTATGAGGGAGGGTTTCAGGTTCCAGGTTCCAGGTTTCAAGTTACAAGTTCCCCCGAACGTGTCCATCGGACAGGTTATGTGTATTATAGGTTAATTTTTTAATTTTTCCACCGGATGCTGCCGTCTGACCTCTGACTGCTGACCTCTGTCCTCTCCCCATCCCCAAGTCTCCCAGTCCCTTCCCGCAGATGGGAACTACCTTTCTCTCCCGCATCCTTCCCACAGGTAGACCCCATCTTGCTATCACCAGGTCCCCAAGTCCCCAAGTCACCCCATCTCCCAGTCTCCAAGTCCGTTCCGCAGATCGTGCCTCAACGAGGTCGTAAACCCATCTTTCCAACGCGCCAATCACCCAATCACCCATACACCGCTAACCCTGCTTTTTCCGCAAAACAAACACCACGACCATCCCGACTATAAAAATCCCTACCGAAAACAACTGTGCCTGACTTAAACCGAATGCTGCGACAGGATTCAATCTCAGAAATTCGATCCCGAAGCGCTGCACCGCCATGAGCATCAGATAGACGCCGAACAACATACCGGGGATTTGCAGCTTCAGTCTCAATTTCCATAGTATGAAGAAGATAACAACGCCCATGAGAAACTCGTAAACCGGTGTCGGGTGCATTGCGACGGTCGTGTCGAATTCCGTAATGACACCGAAGCGGTCGGAATCGACAACCCTCGCAGAAAGCTCGTGATAATTCCATTGCTCAGCCGCTTCCGGATTTCGCATGAAATAATCTCTGGCCCCATGTGTCGGTTTCACGGTACCGTTCGCATATATTGTTCCCCACGGAAGATTTGTCGGTATGCCGTAATCGCCGTCTCCGGCCACATGACATCCGAGCCGTCCGACGGCATAGCCGATCATGCCGCCGAGTCCGATCATATCGAGGTACTGTAGTACGGGCAGCCGTTTTATCCGGACATAATAGAACATACCGAGCAGTCCGCCCGCGAATCCGCCGTACCACACTAATCCGGCGGGGGAGAAGATCATCCCGAACGGGTCCGGCACGAACCTGTCCCAATCGGTTGCAATATAAAGCAGCTTTGCACCGATAATACCGCAAACCAATCCGATGATGATCAGCGTTCCGGCGTTGTTCACATTGAATTTTAACCGTTGATGTTCTTTTTGTAACACAACATACGCTGCCATAAAGCCGAGTGCCATCATAAGTCCGTAGCTGTACAGCGTAAGCGGTCCGATTTCAATTAAAATTGGTCTCATATACATTACTCTTTATTTGTAGTTTCTATTTCAACAAATGCCTTTTTGGTTCTCCCTTTCCGAATGGTTTTTTTCGGGGTAAAACGGACGGTGAATTTACTCTTCGGTCCGGTTGTTTTTGATACGACAACCTCACGCTCGCCATGGAGGTTGCTGATCACCGTACGGAAGACAGCAGGACCATGTTCGGGAATAGAAAATTGGGGTGTACTGATTCCCTGTATCGTGAGATAAATTGCAGTATCTTCTACTTCCGTATCGACGAGTATCTCATATTTAAATGTTCTGAATTCAGTGAGTGTCGATAATTCGAACAAGTGTCCTTCGATTCCTTTTTGCGTGTCGGTATAAGGAACGATTTTTAGTCGGTATTCAAGTTCAGCTTTTTTCGCCGTCATTACCGTTATCCGAAAGTTGTTGATTGATGTAATGAGCAAGATCGCCGACCGGGATCGGTTGCTGTTCGCCCGTCTCCATGTTTTTAACGGTCACTTCGTTTCGATCCCGTTCCCCGGTTCCCGCGATGATCGTGAATTGCACAAGCTGACGCGATGCTTCGCGCATTTGAGCTTTTAGGCTGCGCCGTAAAAGGTCGGTATCGCAGGAGATATCGGCTCTGCGAAGCTGCTGGGTGACACCGTACAGCCACGTACGCGATTCATTATCCGCCGCGGCAAGATATACAACCGGTTTCCTGTCGCTGTCTTTCATAAGATCGCTTGCTTCGAGCACCAGCAGTAGGCGTTCGAGGCCGCCTGCGACCCCGACACCGGGTACGTCTTTTCCTCCGAGTTCTTTTGCAAGCAGGTCGTATCTCCCGCCGCCCGAAAGGGCATCCTGCGATCCGAGTGCGGAGCTGATAAATTCGAAAGCGGTTTTCGTGTAATAATCGAGTCCGCGCACAATTCTCCCGTCGACCGTGTATGATACGCCGGTTTCGGATAGTAGCTCCTGCAGCCGTATGAAATGCTCATTGCACTCTTCGCAGAGGTTGTCTTTTTGCAGCGGAGCAGCGTCGGTCAGTTCCCGGTCGCGCTCATCTTTCGAATCGAGGATGCGGAGGGGATTTGATTCGAAACGCCGCTGACTTTCTTCGGAGAGATGCGGGAGATTCGGACGCAGAAATTCTTTCAGTTTTTCTTTATATGCGGGACGGCATTTTTCGCAGCCGACTGAGTTGATCTTCAGATCGGCTTGTGTTATTCCGAGTGCCTTGTAATATTCGGCGGTCATTGCTATTATCTCGGCATCCGCTTCCGGTTGATGGGAGCCGATCACTTCGAGTCCGAATTGGTGGAATTGCCGCAATCTTCCTTTTTGCGGACGCTCCTGCCGGAACATAGGAGCGAGATAATACACTTTTGTTACGGGCTGTTGCTGACCGAGGTTATGCTGCAGATAGGCACGTATGACCGCTGCGGTCATTTCGGGTTTCAGGGTGAGCGAGTTTTCACTCCGGTCACGAAAGGTGTACATTTCCTTGCCGACGATATCGGTAAGCTCACCGATACCCCGGGCAAATAATTCAGTCTGCTCGAACACCGGTGTTCTGATCTCTTTGAAATTATACCGGTGCGCGAGTTCCCGAAATGTCCGTTCGACATATTGCCAGCGAAATGATTCCGCGGGTAATATGTCTTTCGTACCGGTTATGGATTTAAACTTCAATGATCTCCCTTTTATGATAGTTGCTTGATCGGAATATCCGGAACGGAGTACCGCGCACTCCCGTTACGTGAACTGCATCGTTTCTTCTTTACGAAACGTTTCGATAATTTCATCGGGTGTTTTAAGGGTTAAAAGGGTATTCCTGAACGTTTCGCTATTCATCAGCCGGGATACGCGGCTGAGCAGTTTGATATGCGATCCTACCATGTTTTCTTTACCGATGAGAATAAACACCAGTCGCACCGGTTTATCGTCCAGTGCATCGTAATCGATCGGACGTTCGGTCACGCCGAAGCCGGCAACGATATCGGTTACCGCGTCGCTTTTCCCGTGAGGGATCGCAAACCCGTTCCCGACGCCGGTCGACATCACCTGCTCCCGGTCAAACACTGCACGACGCACTTTCTCGAAGTCCAGTATTTTTTTCGATGTGCTGATGAGTGTCAGCATCTCCTCGATGACGTCGTTCTTATTCCTGCCTTTGACCGAAGCACTGACAAATTCTGATGTTAAATAATCGGTAATTTTCATGCTACTTTGAACCCCTGTCACTGTCCCGCCAGGTAATGATCTTCTGCTCGTATTCTTCCAGTAATTGCTGACACCGGTTTTTATCCGGAGATTCGATGTTAACATGGAAGAGCGGACGCTCCTTATCGGGTATCAGGATAACGGTTGTCGGTTCATCGTCGATATGGATCTTTACACCGTCGATCAACTC
>SLQE01000004.1 GCA_007131635.1 Bacteroidota bacterium
TCATACGACACATCGCCGGTTATCCACAGTAACTGCACGTTATACTCATCAAGAACTTTCATCGACTCAATGATTGCATTGTTTATCGTCAAGGCCCCCTGGCTGCCGCCAAAAACCAGCAGCACTAGCCGGGAACCATCGAAGTTAAATTTTCTAAGCGCCTCATCGCGGGTTACGCGCCCGAGTTCATCGCGAGTCGGATTACCCGACGTATATACATTATCCCGTCGTTTCAGATATATCCGGGTTTCATCAAACGTTATATGGACTTGTGTTGCCCTGGGAGCGAGCATACGCGTCGTAACACCCGGGAAACTATTCTGCTCCTGAATCACCGTCGGGATACCGAGGTATGAAGCAGTCCGCACGACCGGTCCGCACACATAGCCGCCCGTCCCGACGACAACGTCGGGCTTAAATTTTTTCAATATTAAAAACGACTGTATCATAGCAACGATTACCTTGAGCGGGAAGAGTATCGATTCCCAGCGCACCTTCCGGCTCCATCCGCTGATCCATATTGTCTGAAACGCGAATCCTCTTTGGGGGACGACCCTGGATTCAATTTTCTTTTTCGTTCCTACAAAGAGAATATCCGCTCTCGGATTTATTTTTTTAATTTCTTCCGCTATTGCAATCGACGGGAAAACGTGCCCGCCGGTACCGCCCCCGGTCACAATAACACGAAGTGATTTCATATCACTATATCCGGTTCAACTGAAGCGGAGCACTATCTATGTGCTCTTGCTTCGGGCGCAGACTGGTATATGATGAAATATTCAATACTATCCCAATCGCCGCCGCATTTGCTATCATCGCCGTACCCCCATAACTTAAAAATGGCATCGGCAATCCTGTCGTCGGTAACAAGCCGGTTGTCACCAGACAGTTGATCACTGCATAGCTTGCCACTGCTACGGTTAAACTTCCGGCAAGATGTTTACCAAAATCGTCATCGATATTTGCGGCTATTTTGAAACCGCGAATAAAAATGACCGCAAACACGAGTATGACAAAAGCCGTCCCGATAAACCCATACTCTTCACCGAATATCGCAAACACATAATCACCGTATGATTCAGGTAAAAAGAAATCGCGTTGTTTGCTGGCTCCCGGTCCGACACCAAATACACCGCCGCTTCCGAATGCTACTATTCCCTGCATCATCTGATACGTTACTCCGGCGTCACCGCCTTCTGAATCCAAAAATCCGATTAAGCGTCTCATGCGATACGGAGCGGTAATAAAGTAACCGACGATTACCGGTAGCGTGAGCATGAAAGCCGTTACCAGCTGGTGCACCGGTATCCGTCCGAGGAATAATACGACAACACTCAATGCCAGGATCATCGCGGCCATGCTGAAATTTGGTTGCAGCATAATGAGTACAACAACACTTCCTACCCACACCAGGATCGGTATCAATGTCCGTCGCCAGTCTCCCAGATAGTTCTTTTTCCGGTGAACTAAAACACATATATGAACCAATATGGCAAACTTCGCAATCTCAGAAGGTTGAAGATTGAGCGATCCCAGTTGGATCCACCGGGTTGCGCCTTTTATCTCATTTCCGAACAACAAGGTCGCAAGGAGCAATGCTATGACAAGCACGATTCCCGGCTTACTCAGTTTCAGATAAAAACGATACGGGATATTCATAAAAACAAAAACCACAGCAAATCCCAGCAGCACGCTTATGGCGTGGTTGGTCATAAGTGTGGAGGGATTACCGGTTCGTTCGAGCGCCCACGTTGAACTTGCACTGTACACCGCCCCGATGCTCAGCACCATGAGTGCCAATACCCCGATAAGGATCCAGATGTCGATATGGTTACGCTTCTTTTTCATCTTGTCTTTTTGATCGCACCCACTCCGCTTTTATAGTCTCCGTAATGTCTGTTGCAGCGTCTCGACCGGCACACCGAATGCCGATACGGCTAATGCAGCTGCCAGAATATTCGCCACGTGATAGAAACCATGTATGCGAATAGCATTTTGCTGTAGCAGTGATAGTTTCTTCCCGCCGATTCGTATCGTCAGCAACCCGTCTTCCAGATACGCTCCTTCGTTCAGACTTTTTTCGACACTGAAACCATAGGTTCGTGAACGGGCTTTTGTGATCAGTTCCGTCACCAGGGGATCGTCGGCATTGTATATCAGTATGTCGTCTTTATCCTGATTCTCGAACACGCGACGAATCGATGTCACATACTTATCGACAGAATCCCCGTAACGATGTAAGTTATCCGGTCTGATATTCAAAATAACCGATACATTCGGTTTAAATCGTTCGACATGATCGAGCTGAAAACTGCTCACCTCAACCACTGCAAGGCTGTTGCTGTTAAGCTGCGCCGCGTGGTTAGAAAACGCGTCTCCGATATTTCCGGCCAAAATATGCAGTCGTTCTGCGTCGTGTAACATACGGCCGATCAACGTCGTGGTTATTGTTTTACCATACGTCCCCGTAACGGCGATAACCGGTACGCGGCAATACCATGATGCCACTTCCAGTTCACTGACAACCGTTATTCCTCTTTTTCGCGCCTCGAGTACAACTGCGGCATCCGACGGTACACCGGGACTTACGACCATCAGTCCGGCATCGTATACCTTCTCACTATGTTGTCCCGTCTCATACGGGATGGTAAACCTGTCCAGTTCATCGGTATACGTTCTTATACTTGCCTGATCACCGTTATCACTCACGAACACGCAGGCGCCCGCGGAGGAAAGCAACTTTGCCACACCGACACCGCTGCGCGCCGCCCCGATCACGGTAACGGGAATATCGCGGGGAATGTAGTTTTTCGCTATGGTGTTTTCAGTCGCCATCGGTTACCGGACCTTGAATGTTGCCAGACTAACGATCATAAGAATTATCGCAACGATGTAAAAACGCATGACGATTTTCGACTCATGTAAACCCTGCATTTCAAAATGGTGATGAATCGGTGCCATGAGAAACACCCGCTTCCCTTCTCCATACTTCTTTTTTGTATATTTGAAATAGCCCCGCTGTATAATGACGGACAATGTTTCCGCAAGAAAAATCCCGCCGAGTGTCGGCAGCAACAATTCTTTTTTGATCAAAACGCAAACTGCTCCGAGCGCTCCTCCTAATGCAAGCGAACCGGTATCGCCCATGAATACCTGCGCCGGGTGCGAGTTATACCATAAAAATCCGAGGGACGCACCGACAAGCGCGGCAAGATAGACTGCGAGTTCGCCGTTTCCGCGCAGATACGGTATTGTCAAATACGAACTAAATGCAATATGTCCGGATATATACGCGATCACCGCAAGGGTTAGCCCAACGATTCCCACCAGACCGATGGCTAACCCGTCCAAACCGTCGGTTAAATTGACTGCATTTGACGTTGCGGTGATGATAAAAACGACCAGGGGTATATAGAAAATACCCATATCAAATTCCAGATCCTTAATAAAGGGCACGGTAGTCGATGATTTTAAAATCCACAAATCTTTATCGATCCAGTGCGGGAAAAAATAAATAATACAGCCGACGACTAAAGCGATCGTTACCTGTCCGACAATTTTATAACGCCCAATCAAACCCTTCGGCTTTTTCTTGACAACCTTCAGATAATCATCCATGAAGCCGACTGCTCCCAGACCGACTGTTACGAATATTATCAACTGAACATAGGTATTCCGGAGATCTCCCCACAAGAGCGTCGGCAACAGAATCGCGAGTAAGATTATCAGGCCCCCCATTGTGGGCGTGCCGGCTTTTTTCAGGTGTCTCTCAGGAGCTTCATATTTTGCAAGTTCCCCGATTTGCTTTTTCCGTAACATCCTGATGATCCTGGGCCCGAACCAGAAACTCACGATCAGAGCGGTTATCGCCGCGAGCGCCGCACGGAATGTGATAAACTGAAACATACCGAACCCCGGCGGATCGTAAAGACCGTCAATATATTCTATCAAATGATAAAGCATCACCCGCTCAGTTTTTTATCGATGAAATGTATGATCTCTTCCATTTTCATTCCCCGCGAACCTTTTACAAGTATTGCATCTCCCTCTTCAATGATGTCCATAAGTTCCCCGACGAGTTTTTTCTTATCGTCAAAGTGCCCGCCGAACGGCACTGCCGATGCCTCAAACAAGGCCTGTGATTCACTACCGAAGGTGAATACATATTCAAATCCCAGATCGGGAATGATCAATCCCACCCGTCCATGCTCTTCGCCGCTCAATGCCCCGAGTTCAAGCATATCGCCAAGCACAA
>SLQE01000329.1 GCA_007131635.1 Bacteroidota bacterium
ATGTACAGTTTACCGTGGTGGTATCCCTCAATAATCCGTTTTGCCAGACTTAACCCGAGTCCCCAACCGCGTTTTTTTGTGCTGAAGCCGGGTCGGAAAATATCTTTGCGGTATCTTTTGTCGATTCCTTTCCCCGTGTCTTTTACATCGATTGTAACGGAAGAACGTGATTGTTCGGTAGTAATCTGAATGTGGCCTGAATTATTTTCGATAGCATCCAGGGCGTTCTTGATGAGGTTTTCAATAACCCACTCGAACAACTCGGGATTTATTTTTACACGGATAGCATCCTTGCTGTCGAAAGAAATGGTCACCTGTTTTTGCATCTGGGGGAGTCGCCGATCAATATACTGTATTACCCGTTGGACGGCGGGGTTCAGTTCTGTTTCCTGGAGTTCCGGACGCGAACCGATTTTAGAAAATCGTGCTGCAATTTTACGCAATCGCTCGATATCCTTATCGAGCTCCGACAAGGTTTCCTGTATTTGTGGATTATCTTTTCCGTATTCCCGCAGAAGTTCGGTCCATCCCATGATACTCGATAGCGGCGTCCCGATTTGATGAGCCGTCTCCTTTGCCATACCGACCCATATATTCGATTGTTCGCTTCGCTTTATATAACTGAATCCCGTATAGGCAATGAATATGAATAATCCCGCAAGTATCACTTCAACAATCGGCAGCCAGCGTAGTTGCACTATAAGTTCCGACTCGCCGTAATGCAGATGATTTAATAAGATGCTTTCTCCGTTTTCCTTATAGGTAACACGTATCGGGTCCCTGCGTTGATCCATGTCATGTATTAATTTTTCAAGATAGCGTCTTTGACTTTCTTCATCCGCCATCGGGTCAAGCCGGATGTTTTTTACGGAGTGGCTGTACGGTTGAATCGGTTCTCTGTTGGGATCACTCAGTATGACGGGAAAATCTATAGCTTTGATTATTTCATCGAAGATAAAAGAGAAATCGCCTTCACTGGTCTCGCCGGTAGCGATATATTCGAGCGACCGCGCATAGAGGTCGGCTACCTCGTGTTCTCTTTTCTCTAATCGTTCAACTATGGATTGAGTATAAAGCAGCAACCCGCCGACGAGGAATATTGCCCCGATAATCAGCGCAATTTTAAAGTTTGCGGATTTTGGAGATGTACTTATTTTTTTCATACTCGTTACAGAAATTTAAACACCGTTTGATCTCTTCGTGCTCCGACCGAAATGATCCTTGCCGGAATACCGATCAACTCCTCAAGCCGTCCCACATAACGCTTCGCATTATCCGGCAGATCGGCGTAGTGCTTCATCTCGGTCAATGATTGTTTCCATCCGGGCAATGTCTCGTATACCGGTTTGAGATTCTCCAGTTGCTTCTCATCCGTCGGAAATGTTTTTAGTTTTTTTCCGTTTACTTCGTAGGCGGTACAAACGGCGATTTCGTCGAGATGACTCAGCACGTCCAATTTTGTAATTGCCATATCCTGCATGCCGTTCACTTGTGCAGAATATTTTAACAGCATAGCATCAAACCAGCCGCAGCGGCGTGGTCGCCCCGTTGTCGCTCCGTATTCCTTGCCCCAGGTGCGGAGTTTATCCCCCCCATCTCCGGTGAGCTCGGTAGGAAAAGGTCCGTTACCGACCCGCGTCGTGTAAGCTTTCACAATCCCGGTGACGTTTGTAATTGCCGTCGGCGGAATTCCAAGTCCGGTACAGGCGCCGCCGCTTGTCGGATTCGAGGAGGTAACGTACGGATATGTTCCGTGATCGATATCCAGCAATGCCCCCTGCGCGCCTTCGGCGAGCACGGTTTTTCCCTCTGCAAGCGCATTATTCAGGTAGAATGAAGTATCGGTAATGAATTCATCGATTTGTTTGTCGAATTCCTGATATTGCTCTATAATAGTGTCGACGTTCAGTTCTGCTTCCCCGTATATCTGTCTCAACAGTTTATTTTTTTCCTCAAGATTCGTTTTAATCTTCCGGGATAGTGCATCACGGTCCAGCAGGTCGACGATGCGAATGCCTGTGCGTGTGAACTTGTCTATGTATGCAGGACCGATGCCGCGTCCCGTGGTACCGATCTTCGAATTGTTTTCCTCACGCAATTTATCGAGCAGTTTATGATATGGCATAATAAGATGTGCATTATGACTGATAAAAAGCCGACGACGTATATCCAGACCGAATGAACGGAGCATCGCAATTTCTTCAAGAAGCGCTGCAGGATCCACAACCACACCGTTGCCGATGATGCATGTAACTTCCGGGTTGAATATGCCTGAAGGTATCAGGTGGAGGATATATTCCTGTTCACCGATGACAACTGTATGACCTGCATTCGCACCGCCCTGATACCGTGCAACGATATCGACATTCTCGCTCAAATGGTCTACAATTTTTCCTTTTCCCTCGTCGCCCCACTGCGCGCCGACGATAACATGTACTGGCATACACCGATCCTTTCTTCTGAAAGTACAAACGTAAAAAAACTCCGGTCGGATGCTCGATTGCTCTCGTCGCCGGAGTTTTTCATGTCAAAAATAAAATCTTCTTACTTATGCAAAACTATTTCTTGCCTGCTCGATTGAGGAATAATTCGGAAACAGGGATTGCAATTTCGCGACGGCCAGCAAAGTTTCGATCTTCGGCGAGGCCTGAACGATCTTTAAATCACCGCCGATATTTCGCATCGCGGTCAGCCCGCCGATCAACATACCCAACCCTGAGCTATTCATGAAGATCACACCCGATAGATCGACAATCACCCTTTTGATACCTTTATCAACGAGTTCATGCAGTTTTTCATTCAATTGTAATGCGTCGGGACCGCCCACCACATTACCCTGTAATGTGATAATTGCAGTTCCCGCATCTTCACGAATTGATATTTCCACTGTTTTTCCTTTTTTTTATGATTTCAGGAGACTTTTGCAACCTTAGCTTTTACCTGAGAACGGTTCACCCATTCTATGACGAGCGCACTTGCAATGTAAATTGATGAATAGGTACCGATTATAACCCCGATAATCAGGGTAAAAGCAAAGCCGCGCGTGACTTCACCGCCGAAAACAAACAGTACAATAAGTACGATGAGCACCGTGCCTGAAGTAATAATGGTACGGCTCAGAGTATCGTTGATGCTCTTATTGATAACGTCGTAAATACTCCAGCTTCGATAGAGCTTTAAATTCTCGCGTATACGGTCGAACACAACAACGGTATCGTTTACCGACAGACCGATGATTGTGAGGAATGCCGCTATAATATGCTGCGAGATTTCAAGATTCAGGTATGGTGAGAGTCCGTGTAGCAGGGAAAGTAATCCGACCGCGACAAGCACATCGTGAAAGATAGCCGCGACGGCTCCGAGTCCGTATACAAACTTAAACCGGATCGCGATATAGCCGAGGATCGCGAATAATGCAACGATGATAGCCATCGTTGCATCGCGGCGCAACTCTGCACCTATGGTAGGACCGATTGAATCTTCCCGTAAGACGGTAATACTGTTATCGGGAAAACGCTCCGTGAGTGTTTGTAGAATTATGTCCCGGACCCTTTGATCTTCCCGGTCCATTTCAATCGTACGTATCAGAATGTCGCGGGGTACGCCAAATGTTCTGATGACGGCCTGGTCGAATCCGGCATCGGTCATTGCCGAACGAATTTCACCCACCGGTATGGCTTCTTCGAATTCAACGACTAACTCCGTTCCACCGACAAAATCGATACCGAGTTCAAGGCCCTTTATGACGATTGATGCCATACCCACCATTACCAGGATGAGTGAGACAACAAAAAATACTCGTCTCATCCCCATAAAATCAATATTTGTTTGACCTAATATACGCATTGAGAAAACCTCTCCTTAAAAAATAAATTCTTATCCGAAGCTTACTTTTGATCCTTTTCGTTCGGTTAGTGAGTCGAATACCACCCGCGTGATGACGATTGCACTGAACAAGCTGGCAACGATACCGATCATTAACGTCAAAGCAAAACCCTGCACAGGTCCGGTACCGAAATTATAGAGAATGACGCCTACCATAAATGTTGTTATGTTTGCATCAAAGATAGCGCTAAATGCTTTCGAGTACCCGGAATCTATCGCTGCCCTGAGTGTTTTTCCTGTTACCTGCTCCTCTCGTATTCGTTCGAAAATGAGCACGTTCGCATCGACTGCCATACCGATGGTGAGTATGATACCCGCAATACCGGGTAGTGTGAGGGTTGCCTGGAATCC
>SLQE01000296.1 GCA_007131635.1 Bacteroidota bacterium
AGTGTCGGATTTTCCGAGGTGCTCCAGACAATACCGCGCGCGGTTACATCGAATCCGCGACAGTCGATGACGTCACCGCCTCCGATAGCTGAATGTTGAGTAATATCGGTTATATCGGCGGTTTCAACTACCGGGGTAGCTACTGCCGCCACGAAAATTGTTATACTACCCCGTGATACAAGCGCACCGTCGCTCACCACGGCTGTAATTTCATATTCTGCATCTGTTTCACGTACCGGTGCGATCCATCTGACGGATTGTCTGTCGGTGTCGCCGTCAAAGTCTCCCTCGTCTGCTTCCCAGGCATAAAGAAGTTGTTTTCCATCGGGACTGGAAGCATCGACAATAATCGTAACCGTATCACTGCAGGGCAAACGATTGCTGGGTGAGGTGGCAGGATTCGATTCGATGCGGTTAATTACAGGCGGGTTCGTTTTATTATCGCTATCTAAAACGCTATCACAGGATATAAAAAAGCATATAATAATCACAATAAAAGTTATATAATAATAATTCATAAAGGCTTTTTTATTCGAACACATACCCATCACCGGCATTGCAATATTTTTGTGTCGGAGTAGCGCAGGGTAAAAAGTTGCCCCTGCCAAGGCAAAGTGAAATGATTACTCTGTCGTTAATGTTGTTGATTACGGTGGATTAATGAACTCATTTCTGCAACATACGATTCCGCTTCTTTTATTTCTTCAACACCCTCATAACGCTTAAACTCTTTGTCATCTCCCCGTTCAATTTGAATGATCAACAGAGGCACGTAACGGGCGTCATGCTGCACACCATATTGGTATCCGACCGGATTACGCATATTATATGAGTAAATTGGAACATTGTACTCCTCTTTCAGGTAATCGATGAAGGGGCCGATCTCCTGGCATGAGGGGCAATTGGGAGTATAAAAATACATAATTGCATATTTATCTTCATCTGCCGGTATTTCCTGCAGCATTAGTATTCCAAGTAATAATGAAAGTATAAGATACATTGATAAAAAACTCCTCTTGTCTGTGTTGTGTGGTAAGAAATAAAAAAATAAAACTAATCCTGGTTATCGGGTTCCGTTTTTTGACTTATGTCCGCAATAAACGGTTCCGCTTCTCTTATCTGATCGATGTTCTCGTACCGTTTAAACTCCCGTTCTTCTCCCCTATCGATCTGAATGATCAATGTCGGTACATACCGGATTTCATGCTGCATGCCATATTGGAGACCGACCGGGTTACGCATGTTGAAAGCATATATAAGAACGGAGTATTCCTGCCGTAAATAATCAATAAATGGTTCGATCTGATCACATGCAGGGCAATCGGGAGTGTAAAAATACATAAATGCATACGTTTCTTCATCCGCCGGTATTTCCTGTAGGGTCATGAATCCGACTAATAATGTAATTATAAGATACATCGAGATTACTCCTATAATCAGAATGTAATGATGCCATTGAAATTTAATTTATCCAAATGGAAGTATAGCCACTTCAATGTATAATAGCAAATAAATATTACACACCGCTGAACGAACCGGAAACGGTGTGAATATCCGGGTACATGTTGTTTATTTTGCGTACCTGAATACAACAATCATTTGTGCGCCGGCAACCGGAACAATTAAAATCCGGATTGTTTACTCCATCGGCTGTAGTATTTTCTTTGCCTCGTTTATTGAAGGTACCCGTCCTGCCATAACTATTTTACCGTCGATCAGGACCGCCGGAGTAATACGTACACCCAATTGTGCCATCTCTTTCACGTCATGTACGTGAGAAATATCGGCATCGATGTTGAGTTCCTGAGCCGCGTTTATCATTACTTTTTCCGTTTGTTGACAACGACCGCAACCGGGTCCTGCTACCTGTACTTTCATTATTTGCCTCCATTGTTAGTGTTGTAGTTTCTGTGTAACAACCGCTCTCCAGAGCGGTGTAGACCGTCGCCAGACGGTCTTGAAAACATTGAACTATTTTCTCAGTTTTTTCTTTTACAAATATATTTTAAATCGATTCCGACTCCGTCAGAATCGATTATGCGACTCTGGAGAGTCGCTTGTACAATGTTACAGTACAAAATTACCAAAGAACCAACCGACCAGTGTCCCGAGTATAATGATGGTCGGTACATACACAAGCGCCTTTTTTATACCGAATATCCGAGCAATTGCCAACCAGTTCGGTAAACTGATACCGGGACCGACGAGCAATAATGTCAGTGCCGGACCGTATCCCATACCAAGCCCCATCAACGTATCCACGAACGGCGCTTCGGTCATAGTAGCAAAATAACTTATCGCGCCGATGAGGGTCGCAAGAAATGATGCAAGTAAACTGTTACCGCCGAGCCAGTCCTGCACCCATTGTTCGGGCAGTATTGCACCGATGATTCCCACCAGAAAAACACCGCCGAGTAGAAGCGGGAAGATCACTTTCACAAACCACCAGGTTTCCCGCAGCCATGTTTCGATCATATCGCGGGCAATGAACTTCCATGCGTATCCGACGACCAGCAAGGTACCTGCCGCCCATACATATATTTTGTGGAGATATGGACCCTCCTGCACGAGATAGTTCGGTGCCAGCAAACTTAGCAGGATCAACCCGATAAGACCGAGATCTTTTCCTGCGATTATTTTTTGTGATACCGTTGCAACCGGTTCGCTGCTATGCTGTACAGTATGCAACTCGGGGCGTTCTTTTGAAAATACGGCTCTCATTATAAATCCAACTGCAAATGCCACAAGCAGTGCACCGATTATCCGGGCAACGACCATCTCGGAACCGAGAATACTGCCTGTGTAAACCAGAGCGAGCACATTGGTAGCCGGTGCTACCCAGAGAATGATAAATGCAACACCGATACCGGCACCCGCGAAGTACAATCCGCTTGCAACGGGAATGACGGTGCATGAACACGCGGCAACCAAAAAGCTTGCTGCGCCCGCGATTGCGAATGCTTTGAATATATTTGCCCGCTCACCGAGGTGATCGAGGATGGCTTCGCGGTTCACAAATGTGACCATCGCACCCGCCAGTAAAAATGCGGGAACGAGGCATGTTAGTGTGTGGGCAAGGATGTAGTCTTCGAGAGAGAGCCACCCTGCGTATAATAGATCAATAATCATAGCTTAATCCGGGTATCATGTTTATCAGATGTAATAAATATTTCTCATTATTGAGATTATGAGCAAGTACTCATATACTAAATTAAAAAATATATCACCCGATCAGGCAAACACCTCAGTCTGTTTCTCCAGCTTTAATTTTGCGATATCTGCGGCAATATCGAGCAGTTTATATATGCGCTTGTCGGCGATTTCATAATTGGTGCGCAAGCCCTCCTTCCAGGACCGCAAAATACCGCTATTTACGAGTATTTTGAGATGTCTTGACAGGTTGGATTGCTCCAACCCCAATGCCGGCGCGAGCTCACAGTTACAGTTTATACCATATCGTATTTTTTCCAGGATACGTATCCGGTTCGGATGTGCTACCGCAAATAAAATTTCAGCTTGAAAGTCGGCTGTCGTGTTCATTGCAGGTCCTTTGTTTATGAGTAATTGCTCATATAGTGAACAAATATTGTGCCAGCAAGTACTACCCCGGTCACATTGTTCGCTGCCAGCATACGTATTATTGCAATATATCGTCAGCCCAGCTTCGTGCCGCCATCAATGAAGGGAACGCTGTCGTCGGTAGAGTAAGTAAAATTGCCTGATAGATCTCCTGCTTCGTCCACCATGCTTCAAGAGATTTGCGAACATGCTACTGAAGCGCACCTTCGAGTCGTGCCATGTCCGCTCCTTTTAACCTCCTGAAAGTTTTGTATGATCTGATATTTCCCGCAGACATGTTGCAAGTCCCAGGTAAAAATCGTTGTCCGTCTCCTGCGACAATCTTTCGGAGAATGGACGTATAAATGGAATAAAATACAAAGATTGAAATTGAGTATACAACGCAATTAATGTATCGTACTTTTTTCCGTTATGGCGAACATCCGGGTTGTTTATTGTGGTTACCAGGTAATACGCAAATTCCAGTTCAACGGCAATATGATCGGGTAATTCGGTAAACCCCTCATCAATAGCTAGTCCGGCTTTTCGGTAGAGTTGCATTACTTCCCGTGTTGTTTCCCCCATCACCTCGCCGGTTTTCTCAAGATAATACGAACCGTAGGGAGGTACGGCAACACCGAACGGACCTAAAAATAATCGCGTATACTCAACCTGTA
>SLQE01000164.1 GCA_007131635.1 Bacteroidota bacterium
AGTACGTTTTACTTTACACTACCGTTAGCCGGCGTGCAGGTATGAACATCAACTCCTTTATTGTAAAACAGGTTTTCAGGCACCTGAATATCTCCGCATCCGCAGTGAAACAGCTTGAAATAGCCGGAACATTGAGCGACGTTGACGGCAAAGGATTCCCCCGTGATCTTATTCAACTGAACGCGCCGATGATCACCAGAGGTATTTTAAATTTCGCAACCCTTCAGATGAACCGTGACTGGATATATCCCTTCTGGGTACACCGCCAGCTCGATCCGAAGGGTCCGGGCTATATCCCCCGGTCTCAGAATCCGCTTCTTATTAATATAACCCATCGCAACTGGACGGCTATCGGCAGCACGCATGGTTATTATGAAGCGATAGTCGATCCGCGAGGGTTGATGACTCCGCTCCCTCGTGAATGGTCTGTTGATGTTTGGCTCGTTACGTCGAAGGGAATATTTTTCCCATCGCTCAGTGAAAAGGCTGAACAATATATCGATACAAATTCACCAAATATTAGAACGTTGTTTACCTTTCACGATATCCGGTTAGAACTTGAATGCTTCGTCCATAATACCCGGCGGGGTATAGATGTCGTCTTTCACCGGTCAACTGTAGTCAATACCGCAAAAAGAAAAGAAGAGGGGTATATTTGTCTTGCGATACGCCCGTTCAATCCCGAGGGTGTCGCTCCGGTAGAATCAGTCGAGTTTAAGTCTCCGCGTATTGCATATGTGAATGACGCCGTGGGTGTTGTATTTGCAGAAGAGCCCGACGGTGTGATCTGTTCAAATGGAGAAAGAGGGGATGTAGCACAGCGGTTGATGAAAGCAAAAAATGGGAACAGAATTTTCGAAAGCGAAGTAAAACATGTGAACGCCTCCTGTAAACAGGGATTGACTAACGCGGTAGCCGGATTCAAATTCGAACTGCAACCGGGTGAAGTAAAACAAGTTCACTGCAGTGCGGCACTGGGTACGGATCAGGCATTGCTTCAATCGCCGGTCAAACAAACATGGCGTGTTTCTTTTGACCGCCGACAAACGGAACAACGGGCTCGATGGAGAAGGGAAATTGATCAGGGAGCCCATTTCACCATAGCGGACAAAGATTTGCAGAATTTATTCGATGCCAGCCGCCTCACTTTACTGCAATTTCACGACGGTGAATTCATTTCCCCCGGCCCGTACACCTATCATACATTCTGGTTTCGCGATGCAGCAGTTATGCTTTCAGCTCTCGATGTTCTCGGTTATCAGAAACGTACCGGACAGGTATTCGATGTATTCACCAAACGACTGACCCCGGATGGTTTCTTTTCCGGTCCGGACGGGGAGTGGGATTCAAACGGTGCCGTGATCCAAACAGTGTATCGTCATTATGAACTGTACCGTTCCGAACTCTGGCTGCGGGACTGGTATCCTGTTCTTGTGAAAGCCGCGAATTGGATAAAAAGAATGCGTCGTAAGACACGCGATACAACTTCAACCGTAAAAGGACTCATGCCCAAAAGTCTGAGTGCCGAGCATCTCGGAATGGTCGATCAGTATTACTGGGATTCGTTCTGGTCTCTTGCCGGACTGAAGTGTATGGTAAAGATTGCCGCCATCCTCGGTAAGAAAAACGAAGCCGATGAGTATCGCAACGAAGTCGAAAGTTTTGAAAATGATATCTTTCTTTCGTTTGAATCTGTAGAAAGAAAGATCGGAGTCAAAGTGATACCCGCATCGCCGTCTCGTCCCTTTGATGAAGGCGCGATCGGATCAATCTGCTCGATCTATCCCTTGCAATTATTCGACGACATTGCCCCTCATCCGATAAACACTCTTCATATGTTGGCGGATCGTTATGTGGACGACCGGGGATTTTTTCATCCGCTTATTCATTCCGGTTATAATCCTTATCTTACGCTACACATCGCGCATGCATTTCTGTTAAGCGGTAATGTGCATCGGGCCTGGAAGATTGCCGAAACTGTCTTTAATCAGGCTTCGCCGACATACACCTATCCCGAGGCAATACACCCTGCGACCGGAGGCGGCACAATGGGCGACGGACATCATGGGTGGGCAGCAGCCGAAATTATTATGTTTATCCGCAATTGTTTATTCAGGGAAAAGGGAAATACACTCGAACTGTTCGGCGGAAATAACGGTCGGCTTATTCACCGGGGAGAGGACTGTGTGTTTCGAGATATACCGACATCTTTTGGAAAGGTCGGTGTACGTTTGAAGTATACTTCTGCAAACAAATGTACAATAAGTTTTTCAAGTAATTTTAAACACACACTACCTGAAGTTATAGAATTACACGTACCGTTTGAAATTAATGATTATGTCACTGGTAACCGGGAATTTTTGTATAGCTTAAAAAATGAACAGGGACGCTCGCTTTTGCGTGTGTCCCCGGCTTTAACAAATCTTTATGTAACGATGAAATGAATGTGTTTTAAATTCCATTACTCTGCGATCAATCTACCCTCTCAACGTACATTACGATGCCGTTCTCAGTATCTGACGTCTCATCCATATATCTTTTCGCATTTCCTCTAACGCATCTATTTTAACCGGTTTACTACCCGCTATCGGAAGTGTAAACATTTTCAGCGAGGTTAAACCGTTATGAAAACTTAGTCTGTTGTATTTCAGTAACCGTACCGGATCGTTGCATACCGCACCCGCACCGTTGGCAATTTGTATTCCGTTTCTGGTATAGAACTCATTGCGATGGATATGTCCATGTAAAATATACTGCACGTTCAGCTCATTGAAATAGTTCAGAAGTTTCCGGCGTTTCCGCAACCGCATCATCTGCGATTCAATCTGACGAAAAACGGTGTTATGCATTGCGGGATCGGAGACGAGGTGATTCAGATGATGATGAATCGTAACGATAGGAATTTTATATTCCAGAATCGGGTCTCCGATAAGTTTTGAGAGTCCGTTGAATTGTTTATTACTTACACAACCGTTTGATCCGACGGGATTGTGCAGGAGTGACCACTTCGGTATGGAATTCAAACCGATGATCGCAAACGGTCCGGCCTCTTTAATGAACGGATACAAGGAGGATTCGTTCATTCTGCGGACACCGTCGAACGTTTCGGTAAATGTTTCGTTGAATAATGCAAGGTTCCGACGATAGTCAACGTTTCGTATATATTTCGGGAAACTCAACACATCGACCGCCCGGTGCGGGCCGCCGAAGATATCATGGTTGCCCGGAATAACCGTCAGCCGTTCACTGTCGAGCAGATCGTACCTGTTCAGTATTTTTCTCGCTACATAGAAATCCTCGACATCACCGGTACTCACAATATCACCCGAAATGATCATATGATCGAAACCGGATTTCATCACGTTCCGCAGGAGTGTGTTGAATGATTTTATATGCTCGCGATAATAACGGTGGCTGAGGTGCGGATCCGATATGTGTACGATAGTATAGGTATTACCATTGTATGAAACGTTGTGTTTGGTTTTATCGTTACGCTGCGCGCCTGCGACGGTTTTGCGTAAATTGCTCAATGACGTTTTCGTAACTTTCAAAAAGTTTATCAAGTATTCTTTCCCAATCAAATTTGTGTGCCTGTTTTACTGCATTCTTTGCAAATTGTTTACGTTCCTCCGGGTTATTAAGTAATCGCTCAACCTGCAGACGCATATCATCGGCGCTGAGCGGTTTCGAGAATAGTCCGGATATGTTTTCTTCTATAATACCGACCGCCCCGCCCATCTTTGCCGCAACGGGAACCAGCCCCGATGCCATCGCTTCTACCGTTACCAGTCCGAATGTCTCGGTTGTGGAAGGAAAGACGAAAATATCCGAAGATGCATATATTTCCGCAAGCTCCTTACCCGTCTTAAATCCGAGAAAATGTGCACCCGGCATCATGCTTTCGAGTTCGGCGCGGGCATGCCCGTCACCGACCAGCACCATTTCGAAATCATTCCTCGTTTTGCGGAGCTGATTATACATATCGGCGAGGATACGCAAATCTTTTTCCCATACAAGCCGGCTGACAAATAGTAAAATCGGTTTGTTCCCGGCTCCGATGTACCGGCGCCACGAATCGGAGCGATTTTTCGGATTGAAAGCCGACACATCCGTTCCGTTCGGCATATATTCCAATCGTTCAAGACGATGATCTGCAAGTTCTGCAAGAATCGGTTCCGTCGGTACAAAGGTGCGGTCCATCTGATTATAAAAATAACGC
>SLQE01000142.1 GCA_007131635.1 Bacteroidota bacterium
TAATAGTTGCTTGGCCTCAAGCTTTCGTGACTAATCCGGCATTCTGCTGTTGACACCATTAACCAATAACAAATAACCATTAACTACTTTTTCACGGTGCAAGGCGAACTATCTCCCACGAGTTTCCTTTTTTCGTATATCTGATCCGGTCGTGCAGCCGGCTCGGCCTTCCCTGCCAGAATTCAAATGCTTCCGGGATGACCCGGTACCCGCCCCAAAATTCCGGAAGGGGTACTTTTCCGTCCACTTCGGTATATTTTTGCCGTAATGCCTCAAAACGATTTTCCAAAACGCTGCGATCCGGAATAATCGAACTCTGCCGCGATGCCCACGCTCCCAGTTGACTGCCATGCGGACGTGAATGAAAATACTCTTCGGATTCCTTGCGTGACACCTTTTCAACCCTCCCCCATATTCTCACCTGTTTTTCGATCTCCTTCCAGTAAAAAGCCAGACATGCACGGGGGTTATGATGCAATTCTTTTGCTTTCTCACTTGTATAATTTGTGTAGAATACAAAGCCATCCCGGTCAAAGCCTTTTAACAAAATAAATCGTACAGACGGCATGCCCGATGCATCAACGGTTGCAACAGCCATGGAATTATATGAATCTATCTTGTTTTCAATTACTTCCGAATACCAACGTTCAAACTGGTCGAAGGGATCGGACCGGATATTCGATTCGATGAGAGTATTTTCCATGCAGTGCTCTACTTCCTGTTTCTGTGCTTATTTTCGTTTACATTTTAATGCATAATGTAACAAATTTTCACGCTTAAATCTATTCCATCTCTTGATTGTGCCGGAACATTATGCATCGGGACATCTGATTTCCTACAATACGGTGTTCAGATAACTAAAGATCGGTCTGTTTGTTGATTGAAATTTGATTATTATTTGTAATTTGGAATTTAGAATTTTGTAATTTTAAAATACACAGTGGGTGCCGCATAACTGGCGTTCATCTAATCCCGTGCACGTTTTAAAATTTCATTGGCAACATTCAGTATCGGTTGTGTACTCCTGTAATTTTCTTCGATTGTTATAATATTGCAATCTTTATACCGTTCGGGAAATTCCAGAATATTACGTATTGTCGCCCCGCGGAATGAATAGATAGATTGTGAATCGTCGCCGACAACCATCAGATTCCGATGTCTTGAAGCCAGCAGATCGGCAATATCCGACTGTATACGGTTCGTATCCTGATATTCATCGACCATAATGTATTTATACCGGTCGGCAAGTTCATCGCGCACCTTTTGATTTTTTTCTAATAATGTTTTCAGATGAACGAGCAAATCGTCATAATCCATCAGATTATATTGCCGCTTATATTCGGTATAGTTTGCATGGAGCTGCGTGATCGTTTCAAGTTCGGTTAGGTATTGCGGATAATCCCCGGTTAGTATATCCTTCAATGTCTCACGCGTATTGACCGAACGTGAAAAAAGAGTAAAAAGCAATTGTTTTTTCGGAAAACGCCGCTTGCGTGTATCGAGTCTCATCTGTGTACGTAGCAGGTTTACGACATCTTCGGAATCCGATTGATCGAGTATGGTAAATGCGGAATCGAATCCGATCAGCGGAGCGTAGCGGCGGAGGATCGAATTGGCAAATGAATGAAATGTCCCGCCCGCGACTTTCTCACAACGCGAATCGAGAATCGTTGATGCGCGGCGAAGCATTTCCTGTGCAGCTTTTCGCGTGAATGTCAGCAAGAGTATCGATTCCGGATACACACCGAGTTCGACCAGGTATGCTACGCGGAACACTATCGTCCGTGTTTTTCCCGTGCCCGCTCCGGCAATAATAAGATGCGGTCCGTTCACCGATGTCACCGCTTCATATTGTGCGGTATTCAACTCATTCCGGTAGTCCACCCGGAATTGTCGCGAAGTTTTTTCCGGCTCTTTCTGAAAAATTGATTTTTTTAATGTATATTTTTTCATTTGTTCTGTGGTATGCAGGTGTTACCATACTTTTTTAGGTTGTAAAACACCGAAACATAGAAGAATCATAATCAATAACGAATAAATGGCTATGGATAAATTGCTCAGATAAGAACACATTATTATACAGTTTGGCATTCAACGTGCGGTTGAGCTTTAGATAGGATTTCTTTATCCATTGTAAGAAGTGTAGATTTGGTTAGTATTGTATCAATCAGATAACTCACCGGCTATTCCGTTCTAACTCTTTCCGTAACCGGATTTGTTGACTAACCGGATCAAGATTTTTATGTTTCAAGACTCCCCGGGCCTCCTCCCACGGATCGAGGAGACGGGAAATCTCTTGTATAACATCGACATCTTGTATATCCTTTTTAAGGATTTCCTCTATCTTCTTTTTTAGATTTTCTGTCATATATATACTCTCCATATTATTTAAAATATATATACAAATAATTGAAACATCAAATAGTATACCGTATTTTGCTCAAATTAATGATTTCCTTGAACTACGCGAAGTTTTTTCCGGTTCTTTCTGAAAAATTGATTTTTTTAATGTATATTTTTTCATTCATCCTAAAATACTCATAAGTGTGTAAAAATGAAAACAGAAACTGTATCCATAGTACTCTGCACGTTTAATCGTGCCGAACTGCTGCCAAGGGCTATCGAGTCGGTATCCGGTCAAACATATCAATTTTGGGAATTGATAATCGTAAATGACGGAAGTACCGACGATACAAAACAAATAATTGACCAATATCGTGAGAAAGATGAACGTATTATTACAATTCATCAATCAAACCAGGGACTTTCACGAAGCAGAAATAATGCGATCGAACGGGCATCCGGAAAATATTTTGCACTCATCGACGATGACGACGAATACTTACCCACTCATCTCGAAAAGAGGGTAGAATACCTCGGGAACAACCCGGACGTTGATATTGTCTGGGGCGGACTCGATCCGCAGGGACCGGAAGATCGTCATTTCGTTATGGATATGGAGCGTCCCGGTCAGAAGATTCATCTAAGCGATTGCTTCGTATCGGGTACATTGTTCGGTAAAATATCCGTTTACCGCGAGCTTGGCGGTTTCAGGGATCTCGAGTATGCCGAGGACTGGGATTTTATCAAACGCGCAAAGGAGAAGTACACTGTTCATCAGGTTTATTTTCCGACTTACCTGTACTATATCGATGCCCCGAACCGTATGTCAGATTTATATGCGAAAGGTAATACCGAGGCAATAAGGAGGTATCGGGAAAAGGGGAAGTGGTAATTTGCCACCGAATCTAAGCGGGCTGTGCCTTCATCTAAAAAAGAGAAAGAACATCCGGTCTACTATGGAGAAATTATCGTCTGTACCCGAAAAGCTGATTCAAAACGGAAACTTCTCCCCGTACCAATGCTGCGTCATCTCTAACCAGAACAGCAATCCGGCCCATTCTTTATATTTGCGGTATCGTTTAACGATCGTTTTATCACTCACCTGCCTTCCGTTATGATACAGCGCATAATACTTTTTCCGAACCCATGAGTCGAGCGCGAGATGATCGTATCTGCCGATAAGTTTCAGCAAACTTTCGGCTGCGTAGGGACCGACACCTTTCAGTGATATGAATTCGCGGTATAATTCATCCGTCGGTCTAGCCGAATTCCGGAACTGTTCAACATCCACTTTACCCGATGCAACCATATCCGTAAGCTCTATAATATAGGGAGCGCGGTATCCGGCCCGTATCTCTTTTCGTACAAACGATTCGGTCTGTGCAGCGATAATCTCCGGAGATGGGAATACACCATTACCGGCAGGAGTCTTTCCCCCCAGTATCGAGCATAGATTACTCACAATTCTCGTTGTCAGCGCCCAGGAGCAATTAGTGGTACAGATAACTTTAATCATATCCTCGAAGAATGTCCGGCACCGCAGCATTCGTCCGGCCTGTGTATTTTTTATCCATCTCAAACGGGTTTCCTTACTCATCATCGTATAAAAGGAATCAAAAGATTCATCCATTCGCAACATAGTTCTTACAATACCCGTGATCTCTCTGCGCTGTTGCGCAGATAAACGATGGAAGGACCTTATGAGTACCGATAGCGTTCGATCCGGGTTCTCAGTAATTTCAAAATCCACCGGATTGACACCAATATTTGCGGAATATAAAAGTGAAAACGGTTTCTGCTTAACGGAGAAAGGTTGCAGCATACACCAGCCATGTGAGTACACAACGGCGCGCA
>SLQE01000338.1 GCA_007131635.1 Bacteroidota bacterium
ACTCCCCATATGGCATTATCACCTCCGCCGCATCCGGGACATCTCTCTTCAGGTGGTGGTTTCCTAAATTGTATGATAGATTTTCCATCAGTTCTAACTTTCCAAAGTCCAAGCGCATCACGTGGGCCATAAAATACACGGAACGCTATCCATTTGCCATCCGGACCCCACGATGGTCCGAATTTTGTTCCAACCCCATAGGTTAATTGGGTAAGATCGCTTCCATCCGTACGTACCTTAAATATTTCTCCGCCTGCTGAAAATGCTATCCACTCTCCATCGGGGCTCCAAACAGGATCGAGGATATAATCACCGACATCGCTGTTAAGGAGTACAAGCTGCCTGTCTGTCCCGTCTGTTCGAATCGTATACAGACCCCTGGTTTCAAGATAATAATTTTCACCATCCTCGGTTTGTTGCATATAAATTACTGCAAGGCGGCCGGTCGATCCCCAATCGGCATAAAAGTATTCGCCGGCAAGTCGGATAACGGGTCGTGAATCATTGATTGGTTCGTCGATGATGTTATCAGTGCAGCAGATTATTGACAGAGCGAAGATCAAGATACGAAATACCATATTTGGGTTATTAAACATGGCAAACTCCGGCAGTAGTTCTTTCTTAAATTTTGTTAATGATCTTAAAGAGTTGCATACATTTCGACATCTCCCCGAAAATTCCATATAGGTTTTTCAGCACAAAATCAGGAGTGAAGACGGCGGGTGCTGTATCAATTATACAGCAATTTTTGTGCCCGGCTCAGGGTGAGGATTTCGGGCAATAATTCGTAAATTTATAATTGCAGTTTCGCAAAAATGAGAATTGGGGGGGGGGGGATCTTCTTAAAAGTAATAAATAATGGCTATAATTCTAAGTTGTTGTAAAGGTTTCTCTTTCGATTCTTTACTCGCAATTCTTGCCAAAATTCCGTATATTGTCATCTTTCTGACAGCTTCCCGTCGGTCGGAATGTTTTATTATTATCAAGTGTTCTTAAAGTAACTATAAGAACCAAATCAGAACAAAGAATCAGGGATGACAATGAGAACCGTCTTTATAAGTTTAGTTACCTTTATTGCAATTTTGTTGGTATCGACCGGCGCGCTTGCACAGTTCGATTTTGGGGGGGCGTCGAGTGCCGATAAACTCTCCGTAGAATCTTATCTCTCCGTTGATTATGTCCACCCGGGAGCGGAGTTCTACGCCGCTGTGAAAATGGATATCGATGAGAAATGGCACGTCAACGCGCACATCCCGACATACGACTATCTTATCGGAACCGAGTTAATTCTGAAGGGAAAAGACGGTCTCGAGATTTTGGGTGTCGGCTATCCCGAATCGGTGAGATATAAGTTTGCGTTCGCCGAGGATGAACTCGACGTTTACGAGGGTGTGAGCTATATTTACCTTCACCTCAGAGCATCCCGCGATCTCGAACCGGACGATTATACGCTTGAAGGAACGCTCCGCGTACAGGCGTGTGACGATGACGTATGTCTTGCGCCGGGAAATAAGGATGTAACGATACATGTACCGGTCGTCGGCTATGATCAGCCGGCAAATCAGATTAACAGTGATATCTTTACCGATGAAGCTCTGAGTGCTGTTCGGTCCGGGTTATCTGAAGAGATGGCGGATGATGCCGGAGAATTCGCGGCGCTGTTCGATGAGGGAAATATACTGATTGCATTCGGTTTGATTTTTTTAATCGGTCTGGCCTTGAACCTCACTCCATGTGTGTATCCAATGCTGACCGTCACGGTGTCGGTTTTCGGCGCGCAGACGGATACCAACACGCTTCGTGTGTTTTTTAAGGCACTCATATATGTGCTCGGCATTGCCACCATGTACAGTGTCCTTGGTGTCATGGCGGCATTGAGCGGCGGTTTGTTCGGTGCCGTGCTTCAGTCTACCTGGGTTCTGGTCGGTATCGGCGTTTTGTTCTTTCTGCTCTCATTGAGCTTGTTCGGATTGTATGAGATACAAATGCCGTATTGGCTGACAAGCAAACTCGGCGGTCAGCAAAAAGCCGGTATTCTCGGAATTTATATTTCGGGTCTTGTCGTCGGTATATTTGCCGCTCCGTGTATCGGGCCTCCCATCATTGCACTGCTCGCTTTTGTCGGAGCCCGTGGCGATGTACTGTTCGGATTTCTGGCGTTTTTCATTTTGAGTCTCGGATTAGGATTGCCTTATCTGATACTCGGAACATTTTCCGGTTTGCTCAGTAAGCTGCCGAAATCCGGATCGTGGATGGATTGGGTGAAAAAGGTGCTTGGTATTATACTTATCGGTGTCGGCTTTTTCTATATTTCTCTTGCATTCAATCCAAAAATGATCTACTATCTTATCCCGCTCACGCTCGTTATCGGCGGTATCTATCTCGGGTTTGTTGAACGTTCCACCACACGGGGTGCTTACTTTCCGTGGGTCAAACGCATTGTCGGTGCCGCGGCAATTGTCGGCGGTATTATGTTCTATATCGCCGGTCAGAAACCGAGTCTCGAATGGGAAGAATATTCTCAAAGCCGTGTCGAAGAATCGCTTGCGAATAACCAGCCGGTCGTTCTGTATTTTTCCGCCGACTGGTGCATCCCCTGTCTCGAACTCGACCGGATGACTTTTACGAACGAACGGGTCATCGGTGAGATGCAAAAATTCCGGCTGCTGAAAGTGGATCTTACCAATTTCGATTCACCCGAATCTGCGGAAGTACGGCAGCGCTATAACATAGCCGGAGTGCCGACGATCGTGTTTATCGATGAGGCGGGGAATGAGTATAGTCAGATACGCGTCGTCGGTTTTATCAATGCGACAGAAATGCTCAGCCGTGTAGACAGAATGCGGACGCGGGTGGCTGTAGGGGAGGTTGGGTATAACGAGTGAGGCCTGCGCAGAAGGTGGGTCCATTGAGCCAAGGAATGTGTGGTGGGGAGATGGTTCCCAGTGTGACGGCTCCTGTGTACATTTGGGGTCTTGCTTAAGGCCTGCGTTAACCGTTAGCACTTTCAAGTTAAAAGCCGCGGAATTGAAGACCTAGAGCAATATTTTTGCTTTTTTTAGTTGACCTGATGGCAGATTGATCGAAATTTACTCTCCTGTTGGTGTTTATAACATGCCCGATAAAATCCTATTTGTGAAAGAAGCAATTCAACCGTATTTTTAGTGCTATGTATTTTTAGTGCTACAATATTCATTTGGAAAAATGAGTGTTTCTGTTTACCTTTGCTAAGGTATTCAACCAAACGTATAAATATCATTCGAGGTAACATTATGCACAAACGTATTTCAATTGATCCTAAAGTTTGTCATGGCCAGGCCTGCATAAAAGGAACACGAATTCCTGTGCACCAAATTGTAAGTATGCTTGCTCATGGAGATACCATTGAGGATCTCCTTGAGGCCTATCCCTCGATAATACGTGAAGACATTCTTGCCTGCCTCGAATATGCAGCCACTCTTGCAGAAGAACAAGTTACACCAATCGAATCATTAACAAATTAGAAATGAAAATATTTGTTGATGAAAATATACCAGTATTAACTGTTCAGACACTACGTAATTTAGGCCATGAGGTACTGGATATCCGAGGTACCTCAGATGAAGGAATGCAAGACGAAGTTTTATGGCAGAAGATACAAAAAGAAAAACGACTTATCATTACTACCGATAAAGGATTCTCACAATATCGAAATCAATCCCACTTTGGTATTCTCATTATCCGTCTCAAACAACCGAATCGGAGTAAGATTCATCAAAGAGTCATTCATGCCTTGAATCAATTTGATGAAAAAGATTGGAGAGGATTGCTTGTTTTAATGAGAGACTTTGTTCAAAGTAATTGGAAGGCAGGCAAATCCTGATTTTCATTGAGACAATAAGTGGAATGAATAAGAGCGAGATTTTTTTTGAAAATCAATATCAGTGGTTTCGTTGTATCGCGCAGGTTATGCAGCTTTTTTGGTTATTCAATTTACTTTTCGGAAATATCGTCTCCAGACTGTTGAAATCTAACTGGCGGCATGCCTCACTCTAATCGATACCACTCTGATTACCGATTCCTCTCTTGCTTTTCACCGCAAAAAATCCGTAATTGATTACACATCAACAATTCATAACATACCATAAGAGGTACCAATAATACTTATGTCCCGACAAATCACCGACCTTGAACCGAAACACCTGTATCATTATTTCTATCAAATCAATCAAATACCCCGCTGCTCAAAAAATGAACAAAAAGTAGGGGAATACCTGCTCTCGCTTGCAAAAGAGAAAGGCCTGGAGTCGGATATCGATTCCACGGGTAACGTTGTCATTCGTGTGCCGGCGACTCCCGGCAAAGAACAGGCACCGACCGTCATTCTCCAGTCCCATACCGATATGGTGTGCGAGAAGAATAAGGGAACCGAACACGATTTTACACGCGATCCCATAAAAATGAAGATCAACGGCGACTGGATTGAAGCTGAGGGTACGACATTGGGTTCCGATAACGGAATCGGTGTGGCGGCGTCGCTCGCTATCCTTGAAGAACAGGATGTCGTGCACGGTCCGCTTGAGTTGCTCTTCACCGTGGATGAAGAGACGGGATTAACCGGCGCGCAAACGCTTGAGAAAGATTTTCTCAAAGGCAGAATACTCCTTAACATGGATTCCGAAGAGGAGGGTGAACTGTATATCGGCTGTGCCGGCGGGAAAGATACAACCGGTGAGTTTCCGGTTGATTACGAGAATGCCCCTGATGGATACGTTCCGGTTCGTATTCTTGTGACCGGATTGAAAGGCGGGCATTCGGGGATAGATATTCAGCTCGGACGCGCAAACGCGATAAAATTACTCGCAAAAACCCTGCGGAAAATTTATAGCGAAGCTCCTTTTTACATCGCTACCATAGAGGGCGGAAGCAAACGTAACGCGATCCCGCGTGAAGCTGAAGCCGTGATTTTTATGAAGTCCGATGCAATCACTCTTGTGAAGGAAATAACCGCCGGGCTGGCAAAGGATTTGCGCTCCGACTACGCATCGACCGATCCCGATCTGAATATTTCAGTTGAAGATGTTACGGAATCTTTCCAAAAAGTTTTTTCTTCGGATTCTTCATCGACTTTGATCCGTTTACTCGATGAATTACCCCATGGCGTTATCGCTATGAGCGCCGACGTACCGGGACTTGTTGAAACTTCAACCAATCTCGCTACCATAACAACGAAAAACGGTACTGTAGTTATCGGCACAAGCCAGCGGAGTTCAATCGACAAAGAGCGCGACGCAGCCTCAAAAAAGATTGCACGGCAAATGACTTCGGCCGGATCGACCGCGAAACATTCGGACGGATACCCCGGGTGGAAACCAAATCTTGATTCCGAAATTCTGAAGATCACCAAAAGCATCTTCACTCAGTATTTTGAAAAAGTCCCGGCAGTAAAAGCTATCCATGCCGGTCTGGAGTGCGGTATTATCGGCGAAAAATATCCCGGAATGGACATGGTATCGTTCGGGCCCACGATAACGGGACCTCATTCTCCGGACGAGCGGGTACACATTCCTTCGGTGAAGAATTTCTATACCTGTCTGCGGCTTATCCTGAAAAAGCTTGCAGAATAATAGCTTTGCGTTTCATAATGGAATAGCGTAACTTTATTGTTTAAAACGAGAGAAGTTACAGAAACCTGTTATGAGTACGTCAGACACCGGGAAAAGCACTACGGGATTTGAATCGATTGCCGCGAAGAAACGCATTGTCATCAGAGGGGCTCGTGTCCATAATCTGAAAAATATCTCTCTGGAATTGCCGCGCAACCGGTTTATAGTTGTTACCGGCGTCAGCGGTTCGGGAAAATCATCACTCGCATTCGATACAATATATGCCGAGGGACAACGGCGATACGTCGAAAGTCTTTCTGCATACGCACGTCAATTCCTCGAACGCATGGAAAAACCCGATCTCGATTTCGTTGAAGGCATCAGTCCCGCAGTTGCTATCGAACAAAAAACCAGTACGAGAAATCCACGCTCCACCGTCGGAACAACGACCGAGATCTATGATTACCTCCGGCTTCTTTTCGGACGAATAGGAAAAATCTATTGTACCAACTGCGACCGGCTCGTGGTGCGCGATACCATCCCCATCATTCTCAACGAACTACGAAAAGAAAAACCGGGCACACGATTTTACATTCTGTTCCGTCCGCATAAAGAGAAAGAGGTATCTTTCCGTGAAGCATTACAACTTTTTCAGGAAGAAGGCTTCACCCGTTTCTTTCTCGACGGAGAGATCAGGGATATCGGTGAACTTGATCCGGAAAAACTCGATGAAGATAATCCGCCCCTGGTGCTTGTCGACAGATTGATCTGGCGCGGCGATGAGACGGAATCACGGGTAGCCGATTCAATCGAAATTGCCTATAATCATGGCGATGCATCGGCAATAATTCATTTTGTCGATGACGGCCGACAATTACATTTTAGTCAGCGGTTTGAGTGTTCCTATTGCAGTATACCGTATGATGAACCCGAACCGCGATTATTTTCTTTCAATAATCCTTTCGGTGCGTGTCCGGAGTGTCAGGGGTTCGGCAGGGCAATGGGTATCGATACGGATAAAGTAGTACCCGATAAAGAGAAGTCGCTGCGTGAAGGTGCAATTCATCCGTGGACATTCCCCAAGTTCCGGGAAAATCTCCGGTCGCTGCTTCGCATAGCGGATGATGCGGAAATCCCGGTCGATGTTCCTTTCCGGGAACTCACCGATGAACATATTGATACCTTGTTTTCGGGGTACGGTTCATTTGACGGTTTGAACGGTTTTTTTAAAAAGCTTGAACGAAAAACATATAAGATACATTATCGTGTTCTTTTAAGCAGATATCGCGGGTACACACGGTGCCCGGGTTGCGGCGGTGCACGGCTGCGGAAAGCAGCCTTAACGGTGAGAATCGGAAGGAAAGAGGATGGCAGCGAACGCACGATCGACCGGATCATAAAGATGTCTATCTCCGGTGCTCTCCAATACTTTCAGAAATTACCGTTAGCCGGATTTGAAAAAGGTGTGGCGGCGCGTATTCTTGAGGAGATCACGCGCCGACTGGAGTATTTACAGGAAGTCGGCATCGGATATCTCACACTCGACCGTTTATCAAGTACTTTGTCGGGGGGTGAGTCACAGCGTATTAATCTTGCGACCGCTCTCGGTTCATCGCTTGTCGGATCGTTATACGTCCTCGACGAACCGAGTATCGGATTGCATCCGCGTGACAACCAAAAACTCATCGGTATCCTGAAGCGTCTGCGCGATGCCGGTAATACCGTGCTCGTCGTCGAACACGACGAAGCGATGATACGATCTGCCGATCATATTGTCGATATGGGACCGCTTGCGGGTGAAGAGGGAGGACAGGTAGTATACAACGGTCCGATAGATTCATTATTGCAGAACAATACAGATTCTTTGACCGCTGCTTATCTGACCGGCCGCAGAAAAATTCCGCACCCGGAACCTTCACAACGTCGCGGCCCCGCGTCACGGGAACTTGTTATCACCGGCGCGCGTGAACATAATTTGAAAAACATTACCGTACATGTCCCCCTGCACCGGTTTGTTTGCGTTACCGGTGTGAGCGGATCGGGTAAGAGTACACTCGTACAAAATATCATCTATTCGGGTCTGCGGAAATTGAAAGGAGATTTCGACGGTGAGGTCGGTGCGTTTTCTTCGATCAAGGGAGATACAATGATCGATCACATAGAACTTGTCGATCAATCGCCTATCGGAAGAACCCCGAGATCGAATGCAGTTACATACGTAAAAGCATTCGACGTTGTGCGTGATCTGTTTGCATCGACTCACCAATCGCGGGTTCGCGGTTATAAACCCGGACACTTTTCTTTTAACGTACCCGGAGGCAGATGCGACGAGTGCGAAGGTGACGGGTATGTGAAGATTGAAATGCAGTTTCTCCCGGATATCTATCTTACGTGTGAAAGCTGTAAAGGGAAACGATACAAGAAGGAAGTATTAGGTATCAAGTGGCAAGGGTTTTCGATTGATGATGTACTTTCGATGACGGTGAAGGATGCGCTGACGGAATTCCGTAAACATAAACCCGCGCAAAAAGTTGTGAAACGACTGCAGGTTCTGCAGGATGTGGGCCTGGGATATCTTCGCCTCGGACAACCCGCGACAACACTCAGCGGCGGCGAAGCGCAACGTGTAAAACTTGCGGCGCATCTCATAGAACGGGAAAAAAGCGATCACACGCTTTTCATTCTGGACGAACCGACCACCGGTTTACATTTTGATGATATTGCGCATTTGTTGGATTGTTTCGAGCAACTCATTGCGGCGGGTCACTCGATACTTGTGATCGAACATAATATGGAGGTGATTAAATGTGCCGACTATATTATCGACCTCGGTCCCGGGGGCGGTGACGCGGGCGGTAGTATCGTTGCCGAAGGTATGCCTGAAGAAGTCGTGGAAGTACCCGATTCTGAGACGGGAAAAATACTTGCCGATTATTTATAACATCTTATTATCGCATCGATCCGAATGTGAATGTAATAAAAAATCCGCCGAATTGTTTCTTCCTCCGGAAATGTAAATCGTCCTCTGATGTGGTTTTTTCAGCGTCTATCATACTTGTTATGCCACTAAAGTAGGGCACGAAATAATATCGAAAATTGACCCCGACAAGATTAGATGGATCGGACCCGACGTACGCTCCGGCACCGATAAATCCGCCGAGTGTATGATATGCTTTTCCGCTCCCGAGAGCTTTAAAGAAACTTTGCTCGTAGGGTGATGCATAGATCAGACTCGGTCCGATGCCGACGGAAATAAACGGACGGAAATTATCCATAATCTGATCTTTAAATAATCGGTATTGTGCCCCGATCTGAAGCGGTACAACGAGAAACCGATTAATTTTACCCGGGACAAATTTTTCACCCCAGATTGTCATGTATTCTTTTTCCTGCGAGTCTTTTGATTCGGAGACCGAAAGACTTATAAATCCGGCGATAGTAGGGGTGATCTCCCGCCAGTAAAAACCTCCCGCTCCGATTCCGCCGTCCGATATAAGGACATCGAATCCCCACGCTTTTCGCAGATCGTCGGCCGGCACATCACTTTGTGCTAAAACAGGGAAAGCCGTCAATGCAAGAAACAATACCAATGTAGTGATACCTAAAAATCCAATCCCATCCGAATGCCTTCTCATAACAATTCCTTTTTCGTAAGCCGTTTTCTAATTAAAACCTTTCCAGATGTAAAGTAGTTCCTCTTTCGGAAACATGCAAATGATTAAGTGCTTCGCAAGTCTGCTTTCACCGTATGCTTAAAAGGCCCGGAAAACAAACAATTTTAGATACATTGTCTCGGGCATGTACGGCGAAATAGGATGATCGTACGAAGCGCCGCGTCTTTCGAGTAACTGAAGTGATCTGTTGTTACGATGCGCAGCGTGTGTAACGGTATGGAAAAATGCTTCTTCACTTATATGGTATGAACAACAGGCAGTTACCATATAACCGGGTGACTCAAGGACCTTAAAAGCGTTATCGTGAATTGCGCGGTACGCCTGCAGTGCGGGGCCTACGTTTTTCTTAGATCGGGTAAAAGAAGGTGGATCGACGATTACAAGGTCGAAGTATCGTTGCTGCTCTTTGTATGCGTTAAGAGATTTTTCTGCGTCAGCGCACACAAATTCGATTCGATCCGCGAGCTTATTCAGGCGCGCATTTTCTTTCGCGCGTTCGATCGCGCCTCCGGAGGAATCAACTGCCGTCACCGATTTCGCCCCGCCGGCTGCAGCGTTCAGTGAGAACCCGCCGTCATAACTATAACAATCGAGTACGCGCAATCCTTTGCAATACGACTGTATCATAGTATGGTTCATCCGCTGATCGAGGAACCATCCGGTTTTTTGTCCGTGAATGATATCGATATTGTAGATAAGATCGTTGATAACTACCTGGAGCGGAGGATTCGGCATTGTTCCGCGGGCGACTTTTGTTTCAAGCGGTAATTGTTCGAGTTCACGAAGGTGCGTTTCATTCTTCTCGAGGATCGCGGATGGCTTTATCAGTGAATCTATCACATCGTACAAGAGGGTTTTGAGACGTTCCATGCCCGCAGAAACGATCTGAGCGACCACGACCGGACCGTAGCGGTCAAGGATGAGGCCGGGTAAGAGATCGCTTTCACCGTTTACAACCCGGTATACTTTTGAGTCGGGAAAAAGGTGTTTCCGATGTTGCAGAGCGGATTCAATGCGTGTCCGGAAAAAAGTAAAATCGATCGGTTCTTCTTTACGCGACAGCAGGCGAATTGCAATCAGCGAGTGAGGATTGTAAAACCCTTTTCCGAGCGGCATGCCGTCGTTGCGTAACACAGTTACGATATCACCGGTCCCGGGCTCACCGTCTATTCTCTGAATTTCATTACTGAACACCCACTGGTGTCCGCCGACGATGCGGTGATGCTCTTTGGGTTTAAGAGTGACGAGCGCGTGTTTCACGATAGTATATTATGCATTAGTTCGTATGATTTTCATTATAACATTTGGCGGCAGAATCCATTCCAGGCTTCCGCGGATATGCCGGGTGTATTCGGCAATAAATACTTTCACAAGACTACCTTTTTTAATCGTGATGAGGCTTTGCTCATTTCCGCTGACGAGCCGTGAGATAGTCCGGCTGATAAGCGGTTCATGACCGACCATTAAAACGGATAGTTTGTGTGTGTCTTTCAGGATCTGAATTAAATCATCGCTATCTCCGGGAGGCGTAAGAGGCATACACGATCCGATCTCAAGATCGGTCTGTAAAACTTCCCTGATAATAGCAGCGGTTTCCTTAGCGCGCTGAAAGTCACTGCAGAGTATCTGGTCCAGTTTGATGTCCAACGCTTTCATTGCAAGGGCAATGTTTTTGATTGATGCTATACCGGTGGATGTTAAAACAGAGTCATCCGAGTATAATGGTTCTGCCTCGCCGTGCCGGAGAAAATAAAGATCCATTACTGTTCCTATTTTTTCTTCATGTTCATGCGAACGTCCGCATATCCTTTTTTTATGACATCGTAGATGTAATACAATCGATCGTTGTAGGGAATAAACGCCGATTTCATTGCATTGATCGTTATTTTTTCGAGATCGTCAACGTTGAGCTTAAATACGTCTGCTGCTATCTGATATTCCTTAGTCATTGTTGTATCACTCATGAGACGATCATCGGTATTTATTGTTACACGATATTTTGCATTGTAGTATAACCCGAAGGGATGATCTTGAAGGCTTGGTGCCGCACCCGTATGGACATTGCTGCTCAAGCACATTTCCAACGGAATCCGTTTATCGAGAACATATTGTGCCAATTTCCCGAACTTCACGATTTGATTGTCATGCACGGTAATGTCTTCCTGCAACCGTGTCGCGTGACCGATCCGGTGAGCGCCACACCATTGTATTGCCTGCCAGATTGATTCTTTTCCGAAGCCCTCGCCCGCATGGACTGTTATATTAAAGTTTTGTCGTTGAATATAATGAAACGCATCGACATGTTTTTTTGGGGGATAACCGCCTTCTTCGCCCGCAAGATCGAATCCAACCACACCGCGATCGCGGAAGTCGACTGCAAGCTCTGCCATCTCGAGTGACAGGTGCATATTACGCATTGCACAGATAATCAAACCGAAGCCCACTCCGAAATCTTTCTTTCCGCGCTCGAGTCCGTCGAGCACGGCAGAGACGACATCCTCCCAATGTAATCCGCCTTCGGTATGGAATACCGGCGCAAACCGCGTCTCAACATAGACGACCCCGTCATTGTACATATCCTCCATCATTTCATAAGCAGTGCGTTCAAGGGCTTCGGGTGTTTGCATGACACCGCATGTGTGTTGGAATCCTTCCAGGTATTCGGGCAGACTTCCCTTATTAGCCCCGCGGAAGAACCATTCGGCAAGTTCTCCCGCATCTTCTGTCGGCAATTTATCATACTTCTGATCCCGTGCAAGCTCGATGATGGTCTGCGGTCGTAATCCGCCGTCGAGGTGGTCGTGCAGTAATACTTTCGGTAATGTTCGTAAAAATTTAAGTGAGTATTTCATTTTAATATTCCCGATTGTTTTTCAACATAGTGTAATAGTGAACCGTCTTGTATAAGAGACAATATTGTTTGGATGTCGTTGTGCAGTACCCGATCGTTTGTAAGGTGATCGATACGTTCGCGTATAAAGTCATACGCTGCCTGCGCACCGATGCCGGCCTGCATAATGGTTTTTTTCTTTGGATGAACGCGTGAAAAATCCATACCCTGGCACGAGGTAAGAAACTCGATCGCGATAACGGTCTGAACGTTTTTAAGGATCCTGTACGCTTTTTGAGCCGCAATCGATCCCATGCTGTTATGATCTTCCTGGTTTGCCGAGGTGGGAATGGAATCGACGCTTGCCGGGTGGGCGAGTACTTTATTTTCCGAAACCAGTGAAGCGGCGGTATACTGAGCGATCATCATTCCGGAATGCAGCCCGCCCCGTGTCGTTAGGAATCTGGGCAATCCGCTTAGAGATCCGTTCACGAGCCGTTCAATGCGTCGTTCGGAAATGTTCGCCAGTTCCGAAAGCGCGATGCCGAGGAAATCGGCAGCGAGTGCGATCGGTTGTCCGTGAAAATTGCCCCCTTCTATATGTATGCCTTCACGCGAAAAAATGAGCGGGTTATCGTTTGCGGAATTTAATTCAACCGATAAAATATCGTAGACATAGGTAATTGCGTCCCTCGATGCGCCATGCACCTGTGGTATACAACGGATTGAATATGCGTCCTGTACCCGGGGGTCGTCGTGCAAATGTGACCGGCGAATTTCGCTTTTTCTCAATAGCCGCCGCATATTAGCGGCAGCATCGTTTTGTCCCCGAAGCGGACGCAGCCGGTGAAGACGGGCATCGAAAGCACGCGGTGTTCCTTTTAATGCTTCCAAAGTCACCGCCGCTGCAACATCGCTCAGTTTCATCAAGCGAACAGCCTCATGAACGGCGATTGCCGTATAAGCCGTCATCATCTGTGTCCCGTTAATGAGTGCAAGTCCTTCTTTCGCGGATAATGTTACCGGTTGAAGTCCGGCGAGTCGGAGTGCTTTGCTTGCCCGGATGATCTTACCTTTGTACGACACCATACCCACTCCCATCATTGTCAGCACCAGATGTGAAAGCTGCACGAGGTCGCCCGATGCGCCCACGGATCCCTGGGATGGTATTACGGGAATGATGCCGGAGTTATACATATTGATGAGGAGGTTAAGGGTTTCCGGACGGATGCCTGAGTACCCTTTTGCCAGTGTGTTGATACGGAGTACCATCATCGCGCGGACGATCTCGTCCGGCATCGGATCGCCCGCACCCACGGCATGGCTGTAAATGAGGTTCTTCTGAAGTTGTTCGATATCTTTAAGGTCAATTCGTACGTTACTGAATTCACCGAACCCGGTTGTCACACCGTAAATTGTTGCATCCTTATCCAACCAATCCTCAATTACCATTCGTGCTTTTTTGACCGCCTTATGTGCATTATCGCTCAGACGAATCGGCTTGCTATTGTTATGAGCTAATTCGTAAAGCTGAGGGATGGAAAGTGAGTTACCATCTATACGTATCGCCATAGATAGATCATTAAAGATATTAAGGTTTGAAATAAACTAAATTCTTCTAATGTAGCTAAAAAACCTGTTATTTTCCACTATGCCCAACCGCGGCGGTAAAGATGTCACTATCGGTGATGTTGTGGCGTAAGAAACCTTTTTGGAGTGGACTCAATAATTTTCTTGTTAAATCGAGGAGGAATGTCACTTTTTATCGGAATAATTCTTTTTATATAGTTCGATTGCCTCGCGAATAACGTTTTCGGCCTCGTGCCTTCCGCGGATGTGATCGACATCGACCTTTTTTTCTTCGAGAATTTTATAATCGAGAAAGAACCGTCGCAGTTCGCGGCTTCGATGCGGAGATAATGCGGATACATCGAAGTAATGTTCATATTCCGGATCGTCTATCTGTACGGCGATGATCTTATCGTCCCGGCCTTTTTCATCGTGCATTGTGATGACGCCGATTGCGCGTGCTCGGACGATTGTCAACGGATACACGGACTCCTGGCCGAGTGCAAGAATATCAAGCGGGTCACCGTCGTCGCAGAACGTGCGGGGTATGAAACCGTAGTTTGCCGGGTAATGTACGGCGCTGTGCAGCACGCGGTCAAGCCGCAGCATGCCGGTTTCTTTGTCGAGTTCATATTTATTTTTGCTTCCTTTTGGTATCTCGATGACAGCCTGTACAAATTTTTCTACATCGTCACCGATCGAAACGTCATGCCATGGGTTCATAATAACCGTGTATGTTCTGTTGTTTAATTATTTGATAAGTATTTATCGTGTAGCAGAATCTTTTTATGCTCGCATAACGGGTAAAATAAGACAGCTCGGTCCGCCGGTACCTGCAATGAACTCCGACAGCTCTACCTCGTGCACAACCACGTCATTGTTATTTAAAATTTCAATTGTTTCTCTGCTTGCCGTCCCGGCAATAACTACATTCGGTTCAACGGTTATTACGTTCCCTGAAGAAAATCCCGAATGCGGGACGGTGATGGTGTCGAATCCCTCGAAGTACCGTTTTGGAAATACATCTTTCGTACATAATACACGATCCGGGGCAATGACACTCATCGCGCCGCCGATGTGAAGGTACGGCGGAGGAACTTTTGTGATCCGTATACGGTACCCCATTCGCAGTAATATCCGAGCGACCTGATCGGTTCCTTCATTATTTGTTCGCGATGAATGTCCGACAAAAGCTACATCCCCCGCAAGTATTATATCGCCTCCCTCCGCGGTTGCCGGTTCGGTGATATGACCGATAACAGGGACATCCAGGTTTAAAAGCTCCTGCTCCATCCATGCGCACTCGTTACGTCTGCTCTCAAGGCCCATTCTGGTAATGACGGCACCTTCGGGAGTCAGAACTGCTCCGTCCCGTACAAACACCGAATTGGGGTGACCTTTGAGTTCGGAAATTGTGATGACATCGACTTCAAGCGATGTAAGTAGTGCACACAAATGTTCATGCTGTTTGAGTGCACGTTCCTGATCCGGTTTTTGAGCAAAATTATGGGCCGCAAGGTCATCGGGATGTGCGTATTCCGTTTGCGGTATCGCGAGTATGACTTGTTGTAAAGAGTTACCTTCGTTCCGGATCATGTGCGAGATAGTTCCTC
>SLQE01000337.1 GCA_007131635.1 Bacteroidota bacterium
TGTCAAATTATATGTCGTCGCAAAGAATAATAGATTCACTCTTCGAATTTCAAGCCACACACGAAAAAGGGCTTAGAGGAGCTATCATTCTCATTCATCCCGGAACAGACCCTACGCGTACCGACAAATTATATTATCGTTTAGACGAAATTATCACACGTTTGAAAAAGTTAGGATATTCTTTTAATAGATTGTAAAACAAGATATTTTTTTTTGGGCTCTGGAACAAATATTCGTTGCAGTATCTGAAAATTTTAGTGTCTGTCGGGGGATGGTCCTGGTCGGGTAATTTCTCCGATGCCGCTTTGACCTCCGAATCCCGGAAGCAATTTGCCCGGAGCGTTGTGGACATAATCAGAGAACATATCTGGACGGAATCGACATCGATTTGGGAATACAAAACAACAGCAAAGAGACCTCACCCGCAATCCTGGTCAAATTAAGAAGGAACTCGAAAATCTTGTAAACTTTGTAAGCCAAAATACAGAGCTAACTGACTCAGAATAGTTCGTGATAAAGATCAAAATGCTTGAAGAATCCAAAAGGAAATTGGAGGAAAAACTAACCAGCATTAATCGTGATATAGAGAGGATGGAGAAACAGAGGATACATGAACCGGAATTACGGAAGGTGTTTCGCGAATTCAATCAGATTTACCAGACTTTACCCTTTGAGAGGAAACGTCGATTGAATCATTTTTTCTTTGTGGAGATCATATCACACATGGAGAGGTTATATGGACGATCAATCTGAGAGCGGATTACGGAAAACTGGATTTGTCGAAGGAGGGGGAACGCCGGTTAACAAAATTCTTCGAGATTCCAGAAGATTTGGTGCCACTTAGGATTCATGCACGGATGGATCGGCTTTCACTCGCAATTCGATATCGTGAATTAATTGATCAGGGGTACGTCAAGAACCAGGCCGACCTTGCCCGGCATCTCGGTGTTAGCCGGGCCTGGATTACGAAGGTGTTGAATGAGTTGAAGCGGGGAAGGAATAATTTATTCTCTCCTCCTTACTCCCGCGCTTTTTCTTTTTTTCGGTTTCTCATCATCCAATGAATCCCATTACCCTGACTTTTTTAAATTGGTATTTCATGAATTTGACTAATTTCCTTGACAATGAACGGATTTTCTGTATATTGCGTAGATTGGAGAAACAACCAAACAAGCAGACAGTAAGACTATATTCTTATTAGAAGAATTCATTTGTTAACATTACATATGCACGTCTATTTAAGAACTTACATCGGGTAGCTGTGAGATGACGTGGACAGCAGACGGAATGACGAGCAGTGTGTATTTTTACAGACTAACTGCCGGTGAACTCTATAAAACTAAATTTTGAGGGAGGTCGCAAGATGAACAAGTTAACAATTCTTCCCATTATACTTTTGATCTTGTCGATCAACGTATTTGGGCAACCAAGTCGAATTGAACTTCGTACGATTAACAGTCCGGCACTTGGAATAGAGAAGCAGTTCAATATTTACCTACCGGAAGGATACGATCAATCTACAGATCAATATCCTGTTGTTTATTTATTCAGAGGTCATGAAAGAGAGTGGGTAAATCCACAGGAAGATATTTGGCGTCAAGGAAGGAACATAAAGACTATTGCAGACTCGCTCTATGATCAGGGGCTTATTGGTAAAATGATTCTCGTTATGCCGGGATTATCTTCATCGGATGTAAGCGTTGTTGCCTGGACCGTCAATTTGCTGGCTGTCGAGCTTGCAGGTGGGAAGACAGGCTTGGGTACGGGTCAATTCGAAGACTATTTTATTAATGATTTAATTCCGTACGTTGACGAGAATTTCCGTACTATTCCCTCACGATGGAGTCGCGGAGCAGACGGATTCTCGTTTGGCGGACTCACTTCTATGATGATATCGACAAAGCATCCCGATTTGTTTTCCTCTGTCGGATCATTCGATGGGACGGGAATGTGGCTTGACTTTAACGATCCGTCTGCTCCCGAGCCCCTTGATGACTTTTGGGTGACCCATCCGTATGCGGATCCTCATTTTGGCAGGCCGCCCAGGAATATTCGCTATATGAAACAATATAATCCTGCAAATAACATTAAATATGCCAATATTCCGCAGATCGAACAATTACTGCCGATGCAGTTTTTGATAACCGCTGTGGGCTCTGGTGGTAATTTGGCTCTCAACGAACAATATGTCATACTACTGGATGAGAAAGGCATTCAAAATAACTTCCCAGAACTTATCCTGCATCCCTCCGCCACCCATAACTGGTACTGGGCTGACCACCATATATACCAAACACTGCAAAATCATTGGGAAAGGTTCCAGAATCCGCTCCAACAACTTGATGTACAATTTTCTACTTTACCGGTAGGAAAGGTTTCAGGCTTGCAGGAAATCGAGTGGTCTATGGGAGCCCCTGACGATACACTCCGTACTATGTTGTCATACAGCAGAGATGCCGGTAAAACCTGGAATATCGTTTCGAATACTCTTGGCAATGAAACCGGGTACCAATGGAATACACTCGATGTACCCGATGGATGCCGTTCCATGCTCATGGTATCTGCAATCGGGAATCAATCATATGGCATTGCATATTCGATTGAAGAGTTTACTATCGACAATCCGGGAAATGGTCTCCCCGACGCGGAGGTTTTCGCACCACGGGATTACGATACTCTCTCCGGAGTGTTTGATATTCTGTGGTATGCCTGCGATCCGGAGGACGACCCGCTGAAAATATCTCTGTCAATAAGCGTTGATAACGGAATTACCTGGCTGCCGCTCGCAGCTGATCTATCAAACAGTGGAGAATATTCGTGGAATACACGCACTTCGGCAAATGGATCACAATACCATCTGAAACTCACCGCCAATGACGGAATGGACACATCCGTGACAATTTCGGGACCATTTACAGTTTATAATGACCGAACAGTGCTTTCGGACGATGTACTCGATCGTGTCGAAGGTTACGGTGACGGGTCGATTACCATTAATGTTGTCGACGCCGATGAGCTTACCGGTCACCGTTACCGCCTTACGTTTGATGACAGCAACCCCGAGGCGAAAACCTATAGCGTATACGATATTGATAAAGGGGCACTTGTTGTCGCGAACGCATCGGAAATGGATGGTAAGACCGAAGGTCCGTACTTTGACGGAGTTCGGTTGATCGTTTCCGACATCCGGGAAACGATCGTTAGTCGGGATTCCACCCGCTGGATCGTTGGTTCGTCCGATCTGACGCATACCGTTAATCTTCCTGAGGTAGACCTGGGTGATGAAATCATCACAGGTATCGCATATCCCGCCGATTACGAAATCAGAGTGTATGATACGATCGTCGATACGTCGAGTTCATTCCTCGGTGCAGAACCGGTTCCGATGAGGTTCACGGTTTGGAACGTCACAGAGAACCGGAAGAGCGAAGTTATCTACCTTGATTGGGACAACAACGGCATTATTGGTCGCCTCGACGAAATATTCATACTGGAGAACGACGATGAGGGAGAGCCCTATCTTACCTGGCACATTTCTTTCTCGGGAGCTGAAGGTGCTTCATCTCCTGTTGCCGGTGATGTTTTTAGACTTCGTATATTAAAACCGTTCACCGGAGAGGATGTCCTGGAATTCACACCGATAATCACGAGTGTCCACGACGACGACCATTTACCACAAGTTTTCAGGCTTTATCAAAATTATCCGAACCCTTTTAATCCATCTACGGTCATTAGATATCAAATACCGGAAGTTAGTCACGTGAAATTAACAATCTACAATCTGCTTGGTCAAAAAGTCGTCACACTTGTCGACGAGGAACTAATACCGGGTGTGTATGAAGTGATATGGGATGCAAACGGGACCGCGAGCGGAATGTATTTATACAGACTTACTGTCGGAGATTATAAGCAAATGAAGAAACTCATATTGCTGAAATAGTATCGTATGATACGATGTGTGGTATATGATACAACTGTTATCTGGGAAAGAACTCTCTGATGATTCACACTTGCGTAACCATACTTGCTTCCAGGGTCGGTATCGTGCGGTAAAGCCTTTTTCGATGATGTTTTCGAATTGAAGTCGTCTGTCAGGGTTTGACGTTCTTCCGATGTAATGTTTATCGGCGATGAGGGATTTCAGGATGTAGACATAGTGGCCCATGTTTTCTCTCATAAAATTCAAAAA
>SLQE01000376.1 GCA_007131635.1 Bacteroidota bacterium
ACATCAAGCACATTTCCATGCATATCGGTAAAGTCATTATAACCGTCTACACCTTTTTCAATACCATACCCGGCAAACACCATGGGAGCTTCAATTGAAATGCTGGCGTTGCCGTCATACTGAATAAGAAAATTGTCTTCGAACCGATATGTGTGTGTTATGCTGCTGAATTCGTCCGTATCTTTTATAATGCCCAGACTATGTTGATTGGCTAACGTGCTTTTCTGTACCGTAAACCGTTGAAAATAATTATTATAATAGCCGGTTGGTTCGATTTCGTATGTCAGATACGTTTCATTCTCATCGGGTCGTGCTCTTCTGGGGCGTTCGAACAATGGTTCCAGTCCGAATTGTTCGAAATGACCGGCTATGTACTGTGCGGCGATAAGATTCTCAGTACTTCCGGCAGGTCTTCCCTTCATACTATCCGAAGCGAGAAAATAAACATGGTTGAATATCCATTCCGATGAGATAACTTCAAGTCCGGATTCATAGGCTTCCGGTATCTGACCAAAACCCGTTCCGATAACAATCAGGATAAGTGTAAACCAGCATGACATGTAGACCGATTTCATGAAAACTCCTTTATATTCTTCGTTTATTTTTTTCAAAAAACACCATTACAATCCGAGAATTGATTCCGGGATTTCATCCAGGAGTCCGTCAAATATCTCATCGTTGACCGGTCCGTCAATCACAACGATAAAATTATCAAGAGTAAAGTATTTGTGTGCCGCTCTCATAACGTCATCCGCTGTAACCGAAAGTATGCGTTCCGCTTTTTTGTCGAATGTATCCAACGATTCATTTTGCCGGAGCATACTGAACACCTGCGTAGCAACATCATCGGGGGTTTCGACATAGAACGGAAGTAGACTTAATAATCTGTTTTTAGCGGCAATAAGTTCGGTGTCGTCGATACCGTCCCGCAACAGCTTCACTACCTCAGAAAATAATATGGTAAGAACTTCCCGTGCATTTTCGGGCGCTGTTTTTGTGTTAAACTTCCAGTATCCTATACCGTCATTCGGTTCCCACAACTCACTTCTGATGCCATAAATGAGACCTCGCTTCTGACGCAGCTCGATTCCCATCCGCGACGTGAGTGAACTTGCCGCAAGTATTTGATTGAGTATCGAGATAACTTCCTCATCAAATTCATCAACATCATTAAATGTCGTAAAGCCGATGTTGATGGTTGCCTCGGTATATTGTTCATCATTGAATACTACGATCTCCCGTGCCTTAAAAGGTTCAACGGGCGGTATCGGGTAGATTTCCGCATGCGGTTCATTCGAGGTCCATCTGCCAAAATATCGATTTGCACGTTCGTGCATCTCTCCATGCGATAGATCTCCAACCATGACTATGGTCAACCGATCGGGATTGAAATACTTCTCATGAAACCGTACTAAATCTTCACGAGAAATATTCCTCACTGCTTCTTCCGTCGATTCTGTCGTTGAATAGGGGTGTCCTTCGAAGATCTTATCGAACATATAGTAGAATGCTTTCTGAGATGTCGAGCGACGCCGCGACCTGATTGAATTAATCATTCTCGAGCGAAGCATATCGATATCGCTTTCCCGAAATGCCGGTTGCGTTAAAAGTTCAAAACCTGTTTCGAGCATTTCATCGGCATCTTTCATGAGCGAGTATCCCTGAAAATACAGTGATTTATAATGTCCCCGGATACTGAAGGAAAAAGGCACAAACGCCATCCGTTCCGAAAGCTCGGTAAAGTTTTTATTTATCGTTCCTCTGTTCATTGTCCCTGTTAGAAGGGCAACGATTCCCGGCTGACCGTCTTGATCAGCTTCGGGCATCATGCCGACTTCAAAAAATCCGCCGATGAACAGATCGGGTGCCAAACGACTTTCGATGGTATATAGTGGGATTCCATTATCCAGTTCAACATGTCTGACGAGCGGTTCAATAGGGTTCGGAACGACGTAATCCATCAGTTGTTCGTCGGAATACAATGCAGTTACAAACGGTGCATTCGTCCGGTAAAAAAATCGCTCTTCAGCCGTTAACTCATCGAATGACTGAGAGGTAACTTTGTTGAAGAGCTCATACTCGTCATCTTCTTCCGGAATCTCGACAGTTCCGTCGCCGCCGTCTTCGCCCGGTAAACCGTAGAGAATTGTTGCTTGTTTGTTATGAAAGTAATCTCTCATTACCCGCTGAATATCTTCGACGGTAACGGACTGCATACGTTCAGGCAATATATCGATAAACTCGGCACCGAAATATGCCTCATACGAAGTCATTCTGCTGCCGATTCTTGAATTCTTTTTATAATTTGTGATATGAGAAAAAATAAAACTGTTTTTAACTTTTTGCAGCTCCTGTTCGGGTACTAATTCATTCTGCATGTTTTGGATCTCTTCCCAGATCATCTGTTCTACTCTCTTATAGCAACTATCTCTCCGGACAGTAGCACTGATCCTGAAAAGCGGAGGATCTATACTCGCCGGCATACCTGCCGATGTACGTGTCGCAATGCGTTCTTCTTCGATAAGACGGCGATGTAAACGGGAGGTACGGCTGCGGGCGCCGAGGATACTTGCCGCCAATCGCAGGGCGGGGCCATCATCACTATGAAGCGTCGGCACTTTAAATGCCATCTGTATGAGCGGAGAAGATATATCGTTATGATGTAATGTAATAGTCTTCTGGGCTATCTGGAGTTGATCGACCGCATATATGTTCGTGATTTCCGGACCGCGCGGAATCGCACCGTAATAGTGCTCCACCAGTTTAATCATTTCACGCGTTTGGAATGCACCAACGAGTACGAGATACGCATTATTGGGGGTATAATATGTTCGATAAAATTCAAAGGCTTGTTCCCGCGTAATATTATCGAGATCGGCCGGCCAACCGATCACCGGATCCCGGTAGGGATGACTTGAATATGCAACCGAATTGAGCAGTTCACGCATGATACCCTGAACCGAGCTTTCAGACCGCATTCGCCGTTCCTGCCGTATTACTTCACGCTCGGATTCAAACTCATCGGGATCAAAAATACAGTTTTGCATTCGATCAGATTCAATGGATAGTGCTATCTCGATTTTATTCGCCGGCATAAACTCGTAATAACTAGTCATATCCTGTGCAGTAAATCCGTTAAATATTCCCCCGTTTTTTTGGATCAACTCGAGTGCTTCCCGCTGCGGATAGGTTGGTGTCCCTTTAAACATCATATGCTCGACGTAATGTGCGATACCGGTTATGCCAAGATATTCATGTCTGCCACCGACCCGATATGTTAACTGATGATAGATAAGAGGTGCAATATGCCGCTCGATTGTCAAGACAACAAGTCCGTTCGACAATTCATGTCTGTATAATTTACCCTCGACAAACTCTTTTCCAGATAACGACGGTGACGATAAAATACTTGCGATCAACACAAGCAATACGATAATATTACGATGGCTGCGGTACATTACGTCCTCCGATAAATCAGCAGAAGACCATATAACATCGAGTCAGTCTGCTGGCTATGAATGCAATAAAAACTCAGTTATAAAAATAGCTGCCCGAAGAATTCCACCTCAATAATATCGTAAACAATACACTGTTCATTATTCGGGCAGCTTTTATATATATTATATACAACTCGTTCGCATCACTATATTCCCATTATTTGATAAATATCATTCGCTTCGATTCAACAAAATTTCCCGCCGCAATACGATAGATATAGGTACCGCTTGTGACCGGCAGATTGCTTTCGTTCAATCCATTCCACAACACCGAATATATACCCGGCTGATAATATTCGTCGGCAACCAGCACCTTAACACGCTGTCCAAGCATATTATATATCTCAAGACGAACGTTTGCCTGTTCGGGTATAGCAAATTGTATTGTGGTGGACGGATTAAACGGATTCGGATAGTTTTGATACAGTTCGAATTGCCGCGGCAAACCATCATCGACAATACCATCTGCCGATAACGGGATAGGTGCCTCGTATGCACCCATATATGGGTAGACTGTATTCCGGACACTACCATCGATATCGGTCTGAACCATTTCGATCGGAATACCCGCGAGTCGTTCATCGCCTACCGATTCGCCGGTCAGCCGCAGGTTCACATCCGATTCGAATTCAACTGCAATCGAAACTGAATTATTGTCAAGATCAGAGCTAAATTGCCATGATCCCAGATCTTTATGTGCGGCATTATCAAAGTAACCTATATTAGCGTTTTCACCGGTGACATACAGATTGTTGTAATCGGAAACAGGAACCGTGGTAAGCGGCCAATGAATACAGTAAGACACTTCAGTATGGTTCGAGTTGACCATGATATTGTTTCTCACATCAAATGATGCACTAATCTCTTTGGTTACACCGACCGTGAAGTTACTTCCGCTTTCGAATCCGATGGCAGCATTCCTCCCGGTTTCACCTGAAGCACCTATAAGGAATGAGTTGTGATAAATATTATATGACTCATTTGCCCCTTCACGGTGTGTTGCAATCCCATATAACCTATTGTCTGTTGCCGTACCATAATTTGTGAAATCTTCCGTTACGGATACAAAGTTGTTATAAATGTCCGTAAAACCGGCATTAAGATTTATATTTACGGCGGCAATATACTTTCCGGTCGGGTCGCTTACACCAAGTAGCCGGAAATCATTATTGGTCACTGTCATGTTTGAACCGCCTGCAAGATATACCCCGGCATACCACGCGGGTCCCGCATTTTGTCCGGTAACATATATAGTATTACCTGAATAGTGACTTTCCTGCATATAGAACGTTGTAATTCCCCGATGTGAGGCATAAATATCGCTGTTGAGAACATCTGCCTCGACACGAAGCAGCGGGCTACCGGTTCCCCATGCCTGAATACCGTCTTTAAACGGATTATCAAGACTTCCTATCTGGCAGTTCTCGATAGTGATATTAGTGGGATACATAGTTGCCGCATCATCCCGGCGAACGCGGATGCCGGCTGAGCCATATACAGCAATATCATCGGCAGTATGCCCGACAATAATATTCTTTATTGTGACATAGTGGGAGTTTCCTGCGATCCAAATTGCCGCTGCTCCGGCTGCATCATACATAATAGCTAAATGACGTTCCGGTTCATCGCTATTGGATCCGTCAATAGTTATGTATGATACTCCTTCAATATAAACCCCCCTATCAGTTATAATAACCGGTGTTTTGTCGGGTGCAGGTTTGATAACAAGATTGTTCTCCTCCGATAATGTAATACCGGTAAAGTCCAGATCGTTTCCGGTCTCATTAAGGTCATCGTCGATGTATAGGGTAACCGTAGTCTCTATTTCGATTGACCGCAATGCTTCAATTGCCTCGGCGAGCGAATTAAAACCATATTCATGCGTGCCCTTCGGTATGTAATATACATCGCTGATCGGAATCTCGATAGTACCCGGCAAATTGTAGATAGTACCTCCCATTGCCGATACCCACACCCCCCCTATTACATCGACATCGACACTGTAAAGGGTGTTACCTTCCATAAGGAAGAGATCGATAATGTTTTCCCAGGAATCTCCCCTATCGGCAGACTTTAATACTTCATCGCGTCCGACTGCGTATCCTATAGGATTACCGACAAATGCGACTCCATTTAAGTTAGTTTCGGTCCCGGAATTGATTACTTCCCACGTTGCCCCCGCATCGGTTGATTTGAGAATAATCTCATTACCGACGGCAACAACGGTATTTTCATCAACAAAGGCGACATCGTTTAAGTTTGCCGTGGGGACCGAATCGCTAAATGCCGCTACATTCCAGTTTGTTCCCCCGTCGTTCGTATAAAGTATTGCTGCAGCGTTGCCAACGATGACTCCATTATCGCTGCTACCGAATGCAACGGCGTTAAGATTCTGGTCTACCAGGTTTTCAAAAATCGTCCAGCTGTTTCCGCCGTCTCTTGTGACATAGATTATATCATTCCGTGCTCCTTTGCGTCCTACAACAACACCGTGATCGGCATCAGTGAAATACACACCGGCGCTTACCACAACCGCTGCGGTGGTATCGGAAATAACCTGCGTCCATGTATGACCGCCATCGACGGTTTTTGCAACCATACGAAAACTGCACGCAACATATCCGATATTCTCATCGACAAAATGCATATCCTGAATATTTTCGGTTGTTCCCTCTGCCCGCATGAAACCGGGTACCCATGTCTGACCGCCGTCGATAGTTTTAACAAAAATACCGTTAAAACCTGCAGCATATCCAACACTTTGGTTGACGATCTGTATATTATCCAACCGGATATTCGGCATAGGAGTCAGCAGTTCCCATGTTGCTCCTCCGTCATCTGATCTGATGATTACACCGCTTGCACCAACTGCAACCAACATATCTCCGACACCATGAACGGCATTCATGGTAGTACCGAGCGGATAATCAATAACCTCCCATATTGTACCGCCGTCGGTAGTATTGATAATTACGCCGCTGCCGCCGACAACAAATCCGTTATCCTGGTCGGTAAAATGTATACCCCATAAATTATCATAGGTTCGTTTTTCTTCGGGTTGGAGAACAAACTCCCACGTTTGTCCGCCGTCGGTGGTTCTGAGATGAATCGAAGGCTGTAATCCCAACGCCTTCGTTCCCCAACCAACCACATGAGCGGTCGTATCATTCAGCATGGTCACAGCCCGCAGATCACTCCGCGAATATAATATTCCCCAGGCAGGATCTACCGTTATTGGATCACCCTTCTCCCAGGTATCGCCGCTATCGGTCGAGTAATAAACGGACTGAAATGTTCGCCCGACAATAATACCGTTTGAACCATGAAATGCCATGTCGTTAATTGCGTCTGAATCTTCAAAAAACACAATCTCCCAGGTTACTCCACCGTCGGTAGTTTTCACGACCCGTGCATTCGTATTCAACTGAGAACTGAGCGCAAATCCGGTATCTTCATCATAGAAAAACAACGCATCCATACTGACATTTTCCGGTATCACGTCGGTGCTGATCTGGGAATCGGTCCACGTAAGGCCACCGTCTACGGTTTTGAGTATTGTACGCGTACCTCCGCCGATATACCCCACGTTTTCATCAACGAAAAAGATTGAGTTAAGACTCAGTGTTGTCGGGACATTCACCTCCGTCCATGTGATTCCTCCATCGGTCGTCTTTAGGAGCAATCCGCCGCCGCCGACAATCCATCCGTTTTGATCATCAAGAAACTGCACATCGTTAAGACCGGCGGCATATGTCGCCGTTATTACTTCTGTCCAATCCTCGGCAACCACAAGAAAAGGGACGGATAACAGGAGAAAAAGTATCAATAATTTTCTCATTTCTAATCTCTCCTTCTTGAATTTTGAAGGTTTATATTATATTTCATTAGGACAACAAATTACATCTAATTAAAGGAATATCTTGCGTATTTTTTCACCTCCTTATCTATGTATTTACTGTTATGATTTACGGTGATATCGTATATCGAGCTAAATTCTGTTGTAACAATCATGACTATTGATAAACTTTTATCCCAAGAACGATCTCGCTGTGTGTAAGCCCTTTCCGCATTCCGTGTAAATCGGCATTTGATTTTCCATACTTTGTATAAAGGTAAAATTGCAGATTATCCTTCCACCGATACGTTGCATGAGCCGACGCATTCCAGAAGAAATAGTTGTCGCCGCCGCGCTCAGGTTCACGGTCGAACCATCTGCCTCCGGCGCTTGTCAGGAACCGAAGTTTATCAGTCGCATAAAATTCTACTGCCCCATGAATCCCGTTTCCATGAGAATCGAAACTGTTTGTATGATTGTCGATATATTTAACCGAGTCTGCCGAGAATTGTGCCACATCTGCTTCCAACAGATACATGACACGGGGAGAAGTTCGGTAGGTAATCCCCAGCCCGAAACCGTACGTGCGGTAATCCCATTCCCAGAGCAATAAATTCCTATCTGAAATGCGCGCCCACATCTTCGTATCGTGATAATTTCCCTTCGCCTGAAGTGATACCCGGTCATTCAGAAAATATTTAACGCTTGCCACACCGTTATATGTAACATATTGTGCATATCCCTCCTCATGTTCTTTTATCATTGCGAGAGGGCGAAGCACCTGAAATCCTTTCACGGTATATATCCCCCGACCTTCAAGAAGCATACGATCCGTTGCGAGCAGTGATCCGGTAAGTTCGACATGGTCTGATATAGATCGAAAAGTTTGTTCAACGGAACTTCCGCGTCTCCTCAGATGGTAACTGTCTCCGCGATGCGTAAACGTTTCGACATCGAGCAGTTGCTCATAACGCGCTTCAATATTTTCCCGCGCATCATCCCTTTTATATGAGATGCCGATATAGTTATATCCCGAGGGACGATACGCCGCCGCGAACGTATAATCGAATGAACGGAGGATTGTACGCGCTCTCGTATACTCGGTCTTTAATCCGTCCAGAATACCGTAACCGGCACCCAAACCTATATGGACAGACGGAAAGAGTTCATATGAATATAAAAAACCTACCTTAGGGCCGTCGTACGGGAAGTGTGCCAGCGTAGTATCGCGATAAAAGAAGGGATCCCCCGCATATGGATCTTTTCTCAGCGAACCGTCGACATCTCGGTAGTCTTCTCGAAGGAAAGTCGCAGTTCCGAGAAACTTACCCTTATTTCCCAAATCCCTGACTATTTCAAACTCCATATTGTAGTTCCGGATTGCGCGGGGATCGAATCTGCGCCGGTAATCACCCTCAACAGATTTATATCGTGGTAGAATGGCAACATGGTCTTCACGAATAAAATTCGATAGCAGAGCCGGATTATACGGCAACGCATTCCAGTTATACATTCCGTACGGATTAATATCGAGCGTGAGAAAAGGGGTTCCGCTGAAATGCGGAATTTTGCCCCCGCTCTTCGTCTGTGCAAATGATTCGTTCCCGGAATATATAAAAACCGGAAAGACTATCATCATATATGCAAATAACTTTTTCATATCATTCTCGTTTAATGTATTACTTCCTGCCGTGATCGTCTTTGCTCATTTCTGATATCCCGGCGTTGCGCGGGGTAATATTTCGAAGTCCACCCTGCTGTCATTGGTATCGAAACCGGGCAGACGCCGCTGCATCGACATGCCGCTGTATCGGGGCGGACTGAGCACATACCCGCGATCCACGCGCGGGTCGAGTGTTTTCCGGTTCCGCGGGGGAGGATTCGACTGATATTCCACACCGTCAATAATGGTATCTATACGTATTCCGTCTACCCACACCGTATCTTCTCCGGTTGCCATAATTACTCTGTCGTTTGTTAGTGCCAGTAGAAACCGGGATGTCCGGTGTGGTAACATATTTGTAATGTTCGGCACATCCGGGTTGTCGATTGCCACTGCGGAATACTGGTTATAAAATTCCCAATCTGCGTTCGAAAGATCGTAACTACCGGCAACAAATTGAGTGTGGTCAACTGCCGTGGAAGCAAGCACCATAAACTGTCCGGGTTCAATGGGATGATTTCGCTCGCCCGGTCTTCCGGGAAATGCAAACGCATAGGTTACACCCTGCACCTGTCCGTCATTATACCCGTCTTCCCCGGGATAAATATCTCCTTCAATGCGGGATAGTCTCATTATCCAGATACCGTCCAAATACTTTGTTTCGTTACTTGCATTATAAATCTCAATAAACTGATCGAAGACATAAAAAATATCGTTAACGGGCCCGGCGGTATAAATCTCATTTATCATTATCCCTGATTGAGGCATCGGTAATACGGTAAGAGTATCGACATATTGATTTCCCGAGAGTACCGATATATTTTCCATCGAGCCGACCAGCAGGATCAGAGAATCAAGCGGATGGACGGAGCGTGCAGATACTATGTATGTCGATGTCGGAAGATTTTTAAACTCCGCTCTTCCGACCTCGTCTGTTTTGCTGGTAAACGTACCGTACTCACTGGTTGCTTGTACCTCGGCGTTAGAAACAGTGAGCATCTCGGATTCACCGTCGGGAGTAAAACTTTCCCATACGAGGTAGATTTCAAGTATTCCTTCGCCATCCCAACCCGTGGGTTTTTCTTCAACCAAACATCCCGTAACGAGAAGGGCTATATTTGTTAATATGATAATGTGCGCACGCATTTCCGCTATCTGTTTATTTATGATATCCCGGTGTTGCTTTCGGGATTACTTCAAAATCAACCCTGCTGTCGTTGGTATCGAAACCGGGTAAACGCCGCTGCATCGACATGCCGCTGTAACGGGGTGGGCTGAGCACATAGCCCCTGTCTATGCGGGGATCAAGCGTCTTTCTACTTGTCGGAGGCGGATTACTCTGATATTCCACACCGTCGAGTATCGTATCGATACGGATGCCATCAGTCCATACCGTATCTTCACCGGTGGCGATCACGATTCTGTCACTTACAAGATTTATTAAAAATCTCGCAGTCCGCTCCGGGATCATGTTTGTCAAATTCGGTACATTCGGGTTATCGATATCCACCGCCGAATATTGATTATAGGTTTCCCAATCTGCATTTGAAAGATCGACCGCTCCCGAAACTATACTGCTGTGGTCGAAAGCGGAAGATGCAACAACCACAAACTGCCCGGGTTCAATCGGGTAATTCTGATCCCCCGGTCTCCCCGGGAATGCATACGCATAGACAACACCCTGCATCTGCCCGTCACCATATTTATCTTCACCCGGGTAGTACGCACCGTCACCGGTCCCCGATACTCGCATCAGCCAGATACCGTCTAAATATTTTGTCTCTGTGCTGGTATTATATAATTCGACAAACTGGTCAAAGAAATAAAACATATCATTTACCGGGCCGGAAGTATATAACTCATTGATGACGATACCCGATTGCGGCATCGGCAGTACGGTGAGCGTATCGGATGTCTGCATTCCGGATACGACCGACATATTCTCAAGTGAACCGACAAGAACAATAAGCGAATCGAGGGGGTGAAACGACCGTGCCGATACAATATAGGATGATGTCGGCAGGTTTTTAAATTCCGACATTCCAAATTCGTTTGTCGTACTATGAAATGTTCCATACTCGCTGCTTGCTCTCACATCGGCATCAATAACCGGGAGGATTTCCGATTCACCTTCGGGAGTAAAACTTTCCCAAACGAGATAGACTTCAAGAACACCTTCACCGTCCCACCCGGTCGGTTTGTCTTCGAGTGTGCAGCCACTTAAAAATAGACCAATATAAAAAATCATTATATAATACATTCGCATCTCAATCATCTCCTTATATATAATATTCCGGTTTCGATACTCTTACCGGAATAATGAATCGAACGACATACTGAATTCGATTCCGTAGAAGAGCGAGGGATTCCGAGGCGATTCGACAATATCGGCAGGATCGTTCCAGACCCTCTGGTACCTCCAGTAGCCGGGATCGTCGAGGAAATTGTTTACATAAAACGAGATCTCTGCTCCTCTGTACAATGCTTTGCTGATATTAATATTGAACAGGAATTTATGCGGTTCTTCAAATAATCGATCCGACCATAGTCTATCCATTATCACCGTCTCGGGCGCCATTGCGGGATCGAGCGGTTTCAGATTGGTTGTTTGTCGTCTTGACCACACCTGATGCTCTGCCCGAAACGTTATCCACACGCCGAGCGTTGAGTTCATGTATCTGACGTTGTAATTCATAACGATCCTGTCTCTCCAATTAGAACCGCGGGGATATATCATTCCCCACAGCGTATCGGGTAACCCCGGTATCTCATAATTATGATACTGCCCCCAATCCAATCTGGGATTGGCATCGTACAAATATCCGTCCGCACCGGTTTTCGTGTAGCTGTACGCTCCCGTAACGATAAATTCCGTGTTTAACGGTTCTATCTGCCTTGTCCGTACCGTTAATTCCACACCCTTGTTATACGCCCACCCGATATTATGATTTCTGCTTGTGGAATTCACATAATAGAGATAATCAATCCGGTTCTGATCGTTCAGACTATAGACAAACTGTGGTTCGGGGAGTGTTGAAGGATCGTTAGACCGCTCTCTGTAGTATCCCGATATGCTGAAGCCCAACGTATTCCGAATGCGCTGGTCGTACGACATTTCCAGTTGTTTCTCCCGGTATGCCTGCAGATACGGTGACGACCGGTCGTTACGCAGATGCACGATGGTATTCTCCTCCGGATTTCGCCACGTAAACACATCCGGCGGAGGATACATTCTGCTCATGGGCGGGGATTTCGAGGTAATTCCTCCGCTAAACCGGAACTGTATATTTTGCGTCATGTTCAACATCAGACTCGCTCTCGGATTAAGAAAACTTCCCTGATAGGATTCGACAAAATCTCCCGTGCCGAACAATCCGGAAAAATTAATTGATCGCGGGCGATACATATCATATCGCGCACCGAGAATGAAAACATAATCGAGAAGTAATTTCCCCGAGAATCGATTTTCCGCGTATAAACTTGCAATCACCTGGCCGGGAATAATATCAAATCCATACGGCCGCCGGCCGGATTCCGCACCATAGTAATTAAAGACCGTATCGATCATTACCCCTTCGCCGGTGTTGGCATCGTATTGTATCTCGCTTCCGATCAATACGTTATAGACGAAGTTATCAAATGAAAATTTTCTGTCGTATTCCAGGCGACCTCCGGCCGTCCATTCGTTGCCTTTCGTTTCGACCCGGCCTATATATGTGGCAACGGTATCTCCCGCCGGAGTTATGAGCAATTCGGTGCGGAGGCGCGATCTCATACTATTTTCCCTCCGGTACCTCAGATAGGTGGTCGCATAGATCTCGCTGTGATCATCGGGTTTATACCGGCTCCGTACGTTGTATGAGAGAGAATATCCTCTGTTATAGTTGCGTGTCCGGAGCATATCTCCTTTCGGTTCTTCCTCGTCGAAGACTCGCTGCGCACGCGCAGTATGATCGATTCGTAGTTTGTTGTCGAGCAAACGGTTGGTCAGGGCGACCTGTCCGGTGAGCCGGGTATATTCGTCTCCCGTTTTTCGTATATCCCGCTCGCTCCTCGCTGCGTTAAGATTATAACTCAGATCTGTCGTTTTCCACCGGAATCCGCCGCCGAAATTTCCCTCTTTTGTATCGGGATTTTGTTTGATCTTAAGCCGGTGCGGCTGAGGTCCCGTGCGTGTCCGTACTCTGATAATACCGGAGGTAAGCTCACCATATCTGACCGACGGCAGCCCCCGTATGACTTCCACCTCTTCGATATTGTCAGCGGGAATCGTTCTAAGGTCGATCCCGCGTCCTAATGTCGAAATGCCGGTTGCCGCTGAAGTATGTCGCTCGAACTGAAGCTCGGCATTGCTCGAAAGAGGCATATCGTCGATAATGATCCTTGTGCCGAAGGTTGCCATCTCGTCTCTGTCGTAGCCGCGGATAGCAGCAAGGCTCGATCTGCTTAGCCCGGGATTTGCTGATTGTTGAATACCGGGAACAAGATGTAAAACATCACCAAGACTTGATGCCTGCAAATGCTCAACCTCGGAGCCGGATATAATGGTTCGGGTTTCCGGGACTTCGGGTAAGAGTATTTCCCGTGTCGCACGAACCTCAATCTCACCTATTAAAAATGCGGTAGATATGAGTTTGATTTCCACAAGAGTTGTTTTTTCTCTATCGACACGAATCTCTTTTCGCTGCGTTTCATAACCGATAAATGATACTTCGATGGTATATACACCGGGAGGAATATTCAGAAAACGGCTTACACCTCGTTCATTGGTAGCTGCCCCCTGTTTTGTCTCTACAATGACAACGTTTGCGCCGGGCAGTATACGTTCGTCACCGGATTTTACCGTAACAGTTATGTCACCGGTTTCCTGCCGTACTCTCGATTCCTTCGCAATAACGATCTGTCCTGCTTGCGAGGCCACATACGTTATCTGAGGATTCTTAAAGATATCGTCAAGTATGTTCTGTAAACGAATATATTCATATGTGGCTGTAATATTCGGTAATCCGTCAAAAATAGAATTATCATATAAAAATCGTGCGCCGGTCAGTTCTGCCAGCATATCCAAAACAACTCTAATCGGTTGATTCTTTACGTCCAAAGATATGATGAGGTGAAGTACCGACTCGTGTTTTGCCTCATGAAACTGCGACTGTGAAAACTCCCCGGCGGGGTATTGACTGCCGGCGCTGTCGATTTGAATAAAAAATGAAACGGTAAATAAAAAAAGCAAGCGTTTCATATGCTCACCTCACGATATTTCTGAATAATCTTTTCGTATGATTCGAAATTCATACATGCAGCATCAAGGTTGACAATCCCTATGCTTTTTGAACAAGCCGTGTCACGGATATATCTTTATAGATTTTCCCCGGCGCTCAATGTGTAAATCCATGGCCAAAGCGATGTCCTGTAAAATGTCATCCAACTGTTCCTGAAAAAATTGACCGGTCAATTTTCTTTTTTCCAGTGCAGGATCAATCAGTATATAGTTGACATCGTATGTTCTTTCGATCTCGTCGAAGACCTCGACAATAGAGGCTTCACAAAAAACCAACCTTCCAAACCGCCAGGCAAGATAATCGTCAGTATTGACTGGTGAAACATGCATAAGTCCGTCTTTCGGATTGTAAACTGTCATATCGCCTGACGAAAGCAGTGTAGCCACTCTCTGCTTTTCATTATGGATTTCCATAACATCCACGCACCCTTCCTCCACAACAATCTGTACGGCACCCTTCCTTTCACGAACATTAAATCGCGTACCAACAACCGTTGTCATAGTATTACCTGCAATTAACCGAAAAGGATAGTCTTCGAAGTGTCGAACATCGAAGTACGCCTCACCTTCAAGACTGATCTGCCTTTGGTTTTCCTTGAATCGATCGGGCGTAATGAGTTTGGAGTCAGAATTGAGAACAACCGTCGTCCCATCAGATAAACGTAACGTTACCCGTTCCCCTTTCGCTGTGGTGATCTCTATGAGCGTCGGTTCTTCGTTCGTGAGTGAAACAGGCAACGTAGCAGACTGTTGAAAATAATAGATGAACAGCAGTAGTAAAATAACACCTATAAAAACGGCAACAACTGATTGCACCGGGGAATGTCTTTTTTGTGAATAATAGAAGAAATCTTTTTCAACGGATTTTTTTATTGATTCCTTTTCTTTCTCTCTTTCGTTGCTCAATCGGTTTACAAGCATATGCCACGGTCTGTCTCCCTCTGATTCGGGAACAATGA
>SLQE01000291.1 GCA_007131635.1 Bacteroidota bacterium
AAAATACGGGAGGATCCGCAGATTCGGAAAGAAGAATTTGTACGCCTGAGATGCTGAATAATGCCAGACAGAATAAAAGTGGGAAAAAAACACGACGCATTTCTTACAACCTCTTGAAGGTACAACTATGAAGATTATATCATTTTACATTTTTTACAAAAGAAATGCAAACACCGGCCGGATATCCGCAGGCAGATATTCGCAGGCATTTGGATAAATTTTCAAATTATCATTCGTCATCTCTGAGGCAGCGAACAGAGGGACCATCCAGCCTTGTTTGGGCTGTCCCATCTTGGATGCGGATCCGGGAGATGATCATAATGACCGGGGTTTATATTATTTTCGCCTACGATTTTGATATAAATCGCTCAGTTATGAATATTTTTAAGTCCGTCTTCGACGGAATATGCCAAAACAATTTGGCTTATACATAAACCAGACCTTTTCACACCGTCTCGGTGTAGCAGGAGTGTTTGTGAAAATTTTCCTTATTTGAGATACAGCATCCTCCTGCTCTCCACATACTCACCCGCCTGCAGGCGGTAGATGTAGATGCCGCTGGGGAGATGAGAAGCATCGAAGGTTATTTCGTAAAAATACGCTTCATGTTCTTCATGAATGAGATCTGTGATTTTTTGTCCGAGTGAGTTGAAAATTGTTATCGAGACATGGGATGGTTCGGGAATTCCGTATCTGATCACTGTCGATTGGTTAAAGGGATTCGGGTAGTTTTGAAACAGTTCATATTCTGTCGGGATACCGAGGCCCTCGAGTACGCTTGGTTCACCGGCAGTCGTGAAACTATAGGTCTCCGACCAATCGCTATAGCCGTTGCTATTCCAACTGCGTACTCTCCACCCGTACACGGTTTCCGGCGACAAGCCCGTTATCTGGTATGTCGTATCGGTTATCTCATCGACATCGATATCGAAGCCACCGTTATCGGTCAGCTGTATATTATACGATGTTGTGTTTTGACTCTTTTGCCATATGAGCCTCGGTGATATGCTGACACCGATCGAATTATTTTCCGGAGATATTAAAAGAGGACTTTCCGGTACTTTGTCATAATCTTCCGGTTTTGATGCAACGGTTATATTACCAAGACGCAGCATATCCCGCCTTCCGACATCGGAATCAATCCGTTCACCCGTATAATAATATTTCCATTTGATCTGCACATAAGGCATCTCTTCAACTTCCTGTGGAAGCGTAACCGGTCCGATAACTTCATCAAAATCGAAAACTGCCCTTCGTTTATATTCTACGGGCATCCCGTTCTCCAATACATCTTTAAACGGGCCGCTCGTACCGACCCGGTAACGCAATCGTATAGCATATACCCTGCTGTTTGCTACGAGAGTACCTCCCGACCAGGTTACCGTGATAACCTTTCGATTTGTAGTATTCAGTGCAATTACTGTTGCACCCACATCACGACTGCGTCCGGTATTAATGAATGAAACACCCCCCTCCCCAAGCCCATTAATCCGTGATCTACCGGTAAGCATATAAGGATAACCAAATTTATCCTGATCGTTCCCGTGGTACTCATTATTATCTTCATCGTAAAAAGGGATGTGATACGGTTCAACCATGGCGTCGTGTATGCCGGGATCATCCATCCTCGTTTGTAAAAAAACCATATTGGGAGGGAATGTACCTTCGGGTTCACTCGGATTCCAGTAATTAAATTCGTATGAACCCCGGCTCAGATCGTGGGGTTCCGGGAATAATGTATGCGGATGTTTCCCGGCCGTAACGAGGATGTTATCGAGCAGAAGCTCAGCCCGCGGACCGCCGGTTCCGGAAACATGATAATATTTCCATCTGATTTGAACATACCGTTGATTGTTCACTTCTTCCGGAAGCAATACCGGTTCCATAAACTGAAAGTGTCGCTCTGTATCGTGTCGAACGTATTCAACAACCTCACCGTCGTTACCGGTAACATCGGAAAAAGCTCCGATCGCGCCTACTCGATATTGCAACCGGATTGCATATTCGCGGCTATTCGGAATAATTGTTCCGGCAGTCCAGGAGACAATAATACTATCCAGTCCGATAGTATTCAAAGCGAGAACAGCGGAACCCAGATCGCGACCGCGTCCCGTATTTATAAAAGTAATCCCGCCGGCGTCCCATCCAGTAAGCCGTGTTCGTCGTGTAAGCCGGTACGGGTATCCCAGATTATCCGCATCGTCGCTGTGATATTCACCGTCAGGGATGTGATATATATCCGTCATCTCATCGAATAAACCGGGATCGCTCTTATCGGTTTGTAGGAAAACCATGTTAGGGGGAAAAGCACCTTCCGGTTCGTCTGAAGGCCAATAATTGAAACGGTACGGCCCGTTTGAAAGATCATACGGTTCGGGAATCATCGGGTCGTCGTTGAAATCTCCGCTCCAGATAAAGTTTGCAGTTATGTGTATATTTTCTTTCGGTAAAACTACCAACGTATCTCCATCGAAATCGACTCCATCCCATCCGGAAAATGTATATCCGGGATGAGCACGTGGTATGAGTATGACCGGTACTCCGTTAAAATAAATACCGTCCCAATATTTTTTCCCATCCGTATCGGCATCGGTAAAATCATCGTCGCCTATAACGATGGAATTAACTTGCACCGTACCCGCATCCGGCGGATTAATTCCGACAGTAAGGTTAAAGCTGCCTTCAAGATCAAACTGATCGATGATATGTTCGCGAACGGGCCGAGGACGTTTTTCAGCAAACTCACGCAAACCGATTACAACATCGTTCCATCTCCGTAATGAATGGTGAGGATACCAGCGATATTGATGCTCCTCGATTTCCGGTTGGTACATTTGTTGTAAGGTATCAATCAAACGATTTACTCTTACAGGACTAAAAGTGGTGTTGATCAAATCAGCGAATCGTGTAATAAACCGCTCTCTGAATTGATCGTTTTGAAGAAGTGTCCGAAGCATGAAAGTCGACCATGGGGGATTCGGCCAATCGGGTCCATCTTCTTCGGTAGCGAATGCAAGAGTGTTGTGTCGGTATGCTGACGCCCCCTCAAACAAACCAAATCCGAAATCGGTGTCGTATAACACCCAGCGCCACCGTCCATCGGATGTCCGCGGTCTCCAAAAATCAATATTCTTGCCGGGCCAATCGGTGTTAGCAACATATATTTGAGCAATGGTATAATCTATGAAATTTGATATGTCCATTTGTGTACCGATATACTCAAAAACCCCGGTATGCGATACATCATTATCCTTCATAAAATTTCTGAGGTTCTGATAGTGATATTCATCGCCTTCGGTAACATCCATATAATCCGTCAATAAATCTATATTATCCGGATCGACGTTGTAATTAGCTTCAAAATAATACTTATCGATCCGCTCACGAATATTATGAATTCCCCAGTATTCACCGTTCAAAAAAACAACGGCGGGCCGGTATGCCTGATAATCGATATCGAGTTCTTTTACCAATTGCTGTATCATTATATCGCGAAACATTGCAGAATTCCAGTCATTCCCCGAATTACGCAGTACAAACCGCTTGACCCGGGATAAATTCTTATCGATAAAGAAAGAGTGTTCGAACCAGTCGTTTCCGTAACCGGACCGCGCATACATCCGCAAACTTTTTTGCGCAAAACTCCGCGTAACTCCGCCGTGAATTCGCACCCCTGCATTCTGGGCCAACTCACGCACTCCTGCTTCGTTAAAATATTCAATATGTACGGGACGCTCCCATTCAATGCCGCGTTGTGTAAAATTACCTTGTTGTGCCCATGTGATCTGAGGATTCGGCTGATAATGAATACCCGGAACATAGATACCGATTTCATCATCGAAAAAATTCTCTTTGTTTGTTGCAAGGGAAATCACGGGAAAGGTATATCGTTCCGAACCTGACGGGTCGATTATGTATGTATGAGTAGCGACCTGACTCGGTAGATATCCATCGCGGAAAACACCCGCCCGGATTACCATAACTTTATTTACCGGTCCGCCCGGCGATCTCCAGTTAAAATCTATGTTAGTGGGTATTTCCGATATATCGTTCGGAATATCGTCCCTCCCGTCAATATGGATCGTCCCCTCATAGCGCAGCGATGTAACTGTCGGCTCGGACCCATCCAGGGTAAAATAGATAACTGCATGGGTATCCCCGGTTTCTATCGAAA
>SLQE01000017.1 GCA_007131635.1 Bacteroidota bacterium
ACTCAGCCTGACACCCTACGCGCCTTGCCTGCGGCAGGCAGGGAGTCTGGCGTAGCCACCCCTTCGGGGGAAGAGTGATAATCCCTCACTCAGTATGCACCTCAAAGAACCCGCTTCTGCGATACCCATTTGTGAAATTATTGTACGAATTTCTCTGTCTCTGTCCTGCATACTTCACGGACTGTTTCAATCATCTCTCTGTCCTCCACATAAACCGGATAGTGATCCGATCCGAATAGATCCTTTATCAACCCGAACCCCCCTTTGCCGGGAGGAACTTTTGTACAGGACATAATTTTGTTATCAATATTGACCAGCTTCCCGGTGATGTCTTTAAATTCATCCGATGTACAAATGTGATAATAGGTGTCGGCCATCCTCTCCGGAGGACGGGCAATAATATTTTGAAGCGTTGCGATGACTCTGTAATAACCCATCTTGAATTTTCTCAGAGATTCTTTTTCCTGACGAATGTTGGGAATCATAACGGCGTTCACTTTAATGCCGTCGGGTTTAAATTCCTCCGCCAGTGTAAACGTCAGCATCGACAGAGCCATCTTTGAATCGCCGTACAGTTTATATACGTTGTACTTTTTTGTGTCCTTCAGTTCGCCGTGCAAATTATCAAGTTCGATGTTACGTTTCGGATCGAAAAAGTGTTTTATATTCGTCGTGGATGCGTTCAGTATGCGCGGATCATCCGACTGTGCAAGCAGGTCTTTCAGTACATGCGTCATTAGAAATGGACCGAACAGGTTGGTTGCCCAGGTTAGTTCGATACCGTCGGGACTGAACTGAAACACTTTTTCGCCGTGGTTAAAAAATGCGGCGTTATGAATGAGTATATCAAGTCCGTCGTTGTTTCTCCGGTACTCCGAACAAAACGCGCGGATCGATTCGAACGATGAGACGTCGAGCTTCATAAGTTCGACAGTATCGTTTTTCGATGCTTCGATTATTTCATTTTGCGCCGGTTTGCTCTTTTCAATGTTTCGGCACGCCATAATCACACGGTGACCTTCGCTCGAAAACTTTTTTGCGGCCGCTTTGCCGATACCGGAGTTCGCTCCGGTAATGATAACTGTTTTTTTTTTCATATGCGGATGAGTATATGGTCTTTGGGAAATTAGCTCGTTCTAGTTATATATGTTAGGCCACCAAAACACGAAAACACTAAATTACACCAAAGATAAATAATTGATTACGAAGGTTTTATGTTTTTGTGGCATTCTCAAACTGACTGTAATAACACAAACTGAATGTACAATAATATATTTTTTTGAACCAAACGCAAAGATAAAACCGGATTTTTTTATTATCTTTGATGAAGCGCGTTTAGAACCATGACGATTTTTCATAAGGTGAAAACAGCCACATATATGGAGGATATTGCATAATGAACAGAATTTCACTGAGCATAGTATTATCGGTCATACTTACTCTCCCCGTTTTTCTTATCGCCGGGGATATTGATCGGTGGACACCGGAGTATATGATCAGCTTCAAGCGTGTCGGATCTGCCGAAATTTCGCCCGACGGAAAGTGGATCGCATATACCGTGTCCGAACCGCTGACCGACGGAGAAAAAAGCGAATATCTGACTCACATTCATTTAGTCAGTGCCGATGGTACCGTGCAGTTTCAACTCACCCGCGGCGATCAATCGGCAACAAACCCACGCTGGTCGCCGGACGGCGAGTACATAGCATTCACTTCGTCACGCGACGGTAACCGTTCGCAGATTTGGTTCATCCGTTTTCGCGGAGGCGAAGCGGAGCGTTTGACGGATGTGAAGGGTGGTATCAGAAGTTATGCCTGGTCGCCGGATGGAAAGTACGTTGCATTTACAATGACCGAACCGCCGACCGATGAACAGGAAAAAGCGCGGCGTGAACGGCGGGATGTCCGCGTCGTCGATGAAGATTTCCGGTATTCGCATCTGTATACCATACCGTTTCACGAGGATGATGACGGAAAAAGAGAAGTACAAAGAATAACAGAAGGAAATTTCAATATCGGCAGTTTCGACTGGTCGCCGGACGGGAAATGGTTTGTCTTCGATCATCAGCCCACACCCAAAGTGAATGACTGGGTACACGCCGATATCTCATTCGTTCCTGCAGACAGCGGTGAGGTTAAACTTCTGGTGGATCAGGGAGGGATGGATGCAAGTCCGTTTTTCTCGCCCGACGGGAAGACTATTGCCTTCGTATCGGACGGAGGCGAAGCCAGATGGCCGAGAGCGTTTGATATATACACTGTTCCGTTTAACGGGAGTACATCACCCGTACAACTTGCCGAAACATTCGATCGGCAACCGTCGTTGGTCGGCTGGGCCGCAGACGGCAAACATCTTTATTATGCAGAAACGCAACGGACGTCGAGAAGACTTTTCTCTATCCCGGTCGGCGGCGGGAATTACCGCGTAGTCACAACCGGGAACGGGGTCTTCGGCGGATTTTCAATCGATAAAACCGAAACGGTCCTCGCTGCGGTTCATCAGGATTTCGATACGCCGCCCGATGTGATACTATCGGATATCGATCTCTTCTCCCCGGAACGGCTGACTGCAGTAAACGAGGGATTCGATAAGTTTCCCAAGGGAAAAGCCGAAGTGATAAGGTATGCATCGACCGATGGATTCGAAATCGAGGCACCGCTCATCTATCCGGTCGGTTACGATCCGGATCGACGATATCCTCTTATCCTTATGGTGCATGGCGGACCCGCAGGCGTTTATCTGGAAACATATACGGCAGCTTCGGCAACGTATCCGCTGCAGGCATTCGCTGCGGAGGGATATTTTATACTCCGTCCGAACTTCCGCGGGTCAAGCGGTTACGGGCAAGAGTTCCGGTTCGCTAATATCGCGGATTGGGGGTACGGCGATTTCGAAGATCTGATGGCGGGGGTCGATTATCTGATACACCGCGGTATGGTGCATCCCGATAGTCTCGCGATTATGGGATGGAGCTACGGCGGCTTTATGTCATCGTTCGCTATTACGCGCACCGACAGGTTCAAAGCATCCATTGTCGGCGCGGGAGTGACAAATCTTGTGAGCATGACCGGAACATCCGATATTCCCGGGTTCCTTCCGGATTACTTCGAAGCGGAGGTGTGGGAGGATTATGATCTGTTCAAAAAACACTCAGCGATGTTTCAGGTCGATAAGATCACTACACCGACACTGATACTTCATCCCGAGGAGGATGTCCGGGTGCCGCCGTCGCAGGGATGGGAGCTCTACCACGCGCTGTTCCGGCGCGGCATCGAGACACAGCTTGTGCTCTATCCGCGTCAGCCGCATGGTTTGCAGGAGCCGAAATTTATCGTCGATGCGGGACAACGGCATATCGACTGGCTCGGTCGTTATGTCCGTAATCAGGATGAGACGGGTGAGGGAAAATAAGCCATTGCGAAGTAATATGAATGAAGGATTTTTTAAATGAATCGTTTCCTTTTCCCGGTTATTTTTATTCTGAAAATATTTTTTTCACATACGCTTTTAGCCGATGATCACGGAATAACTTTCCGCACGTATTTTTCAGGTGAAACGGCGGCGGGTATGCAGGTATTTGGTCACGATATTCCGGTGACAGGACGCGTCTTTGTAATTATATCGCGTGACAGTCTTGTTGAGCCGCGTCTTCGGGTACACGTCACGGGTCCGCAAATATTCGGTAAAAACATAAAAGATGTTTATCCGGATCAACGTGTGATGTTTCAGGATGATGATCCGGATATAATCGGATATCCGCACCGGCGTTTTTCCGATATCGAACCCGGTTATTACAATGTTCAAGCATTCCTGACTGTCTATACAACCTTTGAAAGAGCGGACGGACATGTTGTGAATTTGTTCCTCGATACCGGAGCCGGGGGACCCCAGGGGATGTTTATCAGTCCCGGAAATATCCACAGCGAAGTGCAGCGTAAGTATATAGACCCGGCTGAAGGTGCGGAATTCGAAGTCGAGCTGGGAAACGTTATTGAGCCGATTCAACCTCTGCGGGAGGGTGAAGTGCTGCAACAGGGCAATCCGGCAGACACGGATTGGGTGAAATATATCAAAATTAAAAGCGATCTCCTTAGCGAATTCTGGGGACGACCTATGTATATCGGTGCTAACATCTTACTGCCGAAAGGGTATTACGATAATCCGGAAACT
>SLQE01000048.1 GCA_007131635.1 Bacteroidota bacterium
AAAAAATATATGGCCGGTGAGAGAACTCGTCGCTACATTAGAGCGTAGAGAATCACCCATAATTCATCAGCATACAGTGATATATCTACGCGACCTGTACGATCACATTATCCAGGCAATCGATACGATTGAATCGATGCGCGATGTACTTACCGGTATGCTTGATGTTTACCTGTCCAGTATGAGCAATAAAACCAATGAGGTCATTAAGGTTTTAACGATTATTGCAACTATATTCATTCCGCTGACGTTTGTAGTAGGTATTTATGGAATGAATTTTGAATTTATGCCTGAATTGACATGGCAATATGGCTATCCGGCGGTTATGTTCATAATGCTGTTAAGTGCCGGAGGTATGCTTCTTTATTTTAAACGGAAACATTGGATTTAATCAACAATAGACGAAAAATATGAAATACCCAAAATTAGATGTACTTGCAATCGCCGCACATCCCGATGACATAGAACTTTCCTGTGGCGGCACATTAGCCAAACTCTCGAAACAGGGGAAAAAAGTCGGGGTAGTGGATCTCACACGGGGCGAAATGGGTACACGCGGGACTCCGGAGCTTCGATTGCAGGAAGCCGACGAAGCAGCACAAATATTAGGACTAACTGTCCGGGAAAATTTAAAATTCTATGACGGTAAATTTACAACGGGGCACATTAATAAAATCCGTTTAATTCGTGTTATCAGGAAGTATCGTCCCGAGATCTTGCTCATCCCCCACTGGTTAGAGCGTCATCCCGACCATGAACGGACGCATCGTCTCGCACGGGATGCATGGTTTTATTCCGGATTGATAAAGATCGTCACCGAGGAGGAAGACGGCACCGTGCTCGAAGCCTTTCGGCCAAAACTATGTTATCACTACATGCAGAAATACGAATTCGAGCCTACATTTGTAGTAGATATATCCGATGTCTATGATATTCGTATGGAAGCTATAAGGGCGTATAAATCTCAATTTCATAACCCTGAGAGCCGGGATCCCGAGACGATACTCAGCAAGCCCGATTTTATGCAATTTATGGAAACACGCGCACGGTATTACGGCAACCGAATCGGTGTTCAGTACGGGGAACCATTTTACGCAATAGAGACGATCGGTATAAGAGATATGTTTGATCTGGTCTTTTAAGACAGAACGCAGGGTTGTCCTACTTGCTTATCCAGTACCTCACGCACGCGGGTTCCGAGTGTCTTGGATGAGAACGGTTTTTGAATAAACGCTGATCGGAGATTGAGAAATTCCTGATTTTTTATCGTATTGTTGGTATACCCGGATATATAGATAACTTTCATTGAATCCCGCATTTTCAATAATCTTTCCGCTAATTCATTCCCGTTCAAACCGGGCATCATGATATCCGTAACAAGCAGATCTATCTTTTTATCCGTGTATTTCTGCGAAAGCATCAATGCTTCCGTCCCGTCTTTTGCCTGCAGAACTTTGTATCCAAGATCAGACAACACGCTGCTGCAAAAACGCCGTACGGATTCCTCATCCTCTGCGACGAGAACAGTTTCATTCTTCGCCTTCGGTACTAATTCAGTACCTGCGGGCTCGCAAACCGGCACTTCAGGAATTTCTTTTTCCACACGCGGAAGGTATATCTTGAACGTTGTCCCGCTGCCGACCTCACTGTAACACCATATATGACCGCCGCTTTGTTTCACTATACCATAGACAGTCGATAGACCGAGGCCGGTTCCTTTTCCCACAGCTTTTGTCGTGAAGAATGGTTCATAAATTCTGTCTCTGATATCCTCGCTGATACCGACACCCGTATCGCTGACGGTCAAGACCACATAGTCACCGGGTTGGACGGGCGGATGCATATTACAATACTCTTCATTAAGCTCGGTACAGAACGTCTCGATAGTCAGTTTACCGCCGGAGGGCATTGCATCTCTTGCATTGACGACTAAATTCATGATGACCTGTTCGGCGAGCGCCGGATCGATTTCCGTCGTACCAAGATTATCGTCAAAGTGAGTTTCTAATTTTATATTTTCTCCAATAACCCGATGCAATAATGAGTCCATCGCAGTAACAATGGCATTGAGGTTGACCGAAACAGGTTTAATCACCTGTCGGCGGGAAAAGGCAAGAAGTTGCTGTACTAATTTCGTAGCACGGCCGGATGCCTTAATAATTTCCCCGATATTTTTACTAAGGTGTTCATCCGTAACTTTTGCCGCGACTAATTCCGCATAGCCATTTATTGCGGTCAAAATATTATTGAAATCATGAGCGACGCTCCCGGCCAACCTCCCTACTGCTTCGAGTTTCTGAGCATGACGAAGTTGTTCTTCGAGATGTTTTTGTTCGGTGATTTCACGCAAAACACCGAGTACCGCCGGTTTCCCCTCCCAGTCAATACTCGAAACGCTTGCCTCTAAATGGATTTTTTCATTATCCTTCGTACGCCCGATAAAATATATCCTGTCCGATACCGGTTCACCCCGTTCTCTTTTTCGACGGCGTTCTTCAATTGTCCTGATACTCTCTTCATCCAGCAAATGCATAAAAGTAAAATCAGGTGAAAGCACCTCCTTTATCGTATATCCGAAAATCGAGCGGAACTTTTCATTGATCATAACAAATCGTTTTCCCTGAATAACATAGATCCCGTCATTCGATTTCTCAACGATCTTCCGCAGCTTTTCCTCGCTTGCTATTAATGCGTTTTCAACTATCACCTGATCGGTTATATCAGTAATAAACCCTTCAAGCATAACCGGACGATTTTGCCGACGAACTCCGACACCGATCTCCTGAACCCACTTCCAATGGCCTTTCTTATGTTTTATCCTGTATTTTAGTTCAAATGGTTTGCGGGCCCCGACCATCTCATTCACGTGGCAGACGACACTCTCTTTATCATCAGGGTGAATCAATTTACGATACGATACAGTACCATTTTCGAAATCTTTTACAGGATAGCCGGTCAACACCGATATGTGTTCGTTCGCATATCTAAATGTAAAATTCTCGTCATTTGAACAGAGATAAATAACACCTGGTATGTTTTGCGCCAGAATTCGAAATCGTTCATCCGAATCGCTCACAACATTTTTCAGATCCTGAGAACTACTCTTGTCGGATTTCAGAGGATCTGGTTCTAAATCATCATCGACATCGGTACCCCGACAGATTCGGTTATGTACTCTCACGCCTAAATATATGAACACTACCACTATACCAACCCAGGCGGCAAATACTGCTATAACATAGATTGGATCAATTGTCATGGAATCATTCTTTGATTATTATTGTGCGATAATGATTTCGGAAGCTGCTTTACGTAATCTGTTCATTATGGCGTGTTCACCCGACGGATAGCTTTCCGCAATAATGACGTCGACTCCCTGTTCGTCAAAATATCGAAGCGTTGCAAACAGCCGGCGACTTACATTCCGTGAGTGGAAACCCAGATTTAGCAAAATATCTGTTTTTCGTACGTTATACCGATGGCCTGTAAAAAACACAAGCACACCGATTTTTTTTGTGAACTCCCGATATTCCCGGATCAAGAGGCTCACTGTGTTTCTCATTCTCTCCTGTTCCCCGTCAACGAGAATAAGTTTGGCATCCGGAGCATAATGCCGGTATTTGAGTCCCGGTGATTTCGGTTTTATATAATCGTATTGATTATTCTGCAAATAAATATCGATAGTTCCGATTAACCGTTCTATCTGTTTTCTAGTGATCTTACCGGGGCGCAACAACATGGGTGGTTCAACCGAACAATCCAGTATCGTTGATTCAAGGCCGACATCGGTTTTTCCTCCGTCCAGTATCAATTCAATTTTGCCGTACATATCGCTATAAACGTGCATTGCCGATGTAGGGCTTGGTTTACCCGATACGTTTGCACTTGGCGCCGCGATCGGCACGCCTGCCTTTTTTATTAATGCAAGAGCTATTTCATTATCGGGCATTCTTAGTGCAACGGTATCCAACCCGCTTGTTACGATATCCGGAATGTTTTTATTCTTTTTGACGACGATAGTCAGAGGGCCGGGCCAAAAGGCACGGATAAGTTTTTTTGTTTTCGGTGAAATATCGCGACCGTACAGATGGATATCTTTTTTGTACGCCAGGTGTAAAATGAGAGGATTATCCTGGGGCCGGTTCTTTGCGGCAAATATT
>SLQE01000387.1 GCA_007131635.1 Bacteroidota bacterium
AGGTGGGGAACGCGATCCGGAACAAAAGTATGCCAGTATTTCCGGCTGAATAATATCAAGCGTATCAATATCATCCGCTGTATCACACCAACCTACTGACACGTGGAATGTTTCGAGCTGGTTCGTGAATTGCTTTAAGAGAAGGAAAACCACACATAACGGATCTTCAGTGTCAACTACTTCATTATCGGAAAAAAGTGTGTCAAGATACCGTTCAATGTGACCGTGGAGCATTTCATCGACATGTGCAATGAAAGGATGGGCTACACCGACGACACTATAAATCGTTATGATTATGCAGATGAAATATGTTCGAATATTACTCATTGTTCAAGTTAACACATACCAGAGAATATTTAGATAAACCTAAATATAACATTAGGCAAATATTATTTAAAAATCAAGTGGGTTTATGAAAATATTTACCTTGCCAATGTGCAACCGACGCCGGAGCGATCAGAATTGGAATGAGTACAGTACATTAATTTTTCCGGGTCTTTCCTACCCGTCACAACCTCGACAAACACCCTGAAACTCCATCGAATGCGATAAAATTCTGAAATGTGTCATCTTTGCCACCTGGTCAGCCAGACACACATCGATATCCTCGAGCTTTCCGCATTCGACACATAAAATATAATGATGATGTCGACCCTCTTCGATAAGCTCGTATCTCTGATACCCTTCACCAAGAGGTACCTCGCGAACAATACCGAGTTCTTCAAATAAATGAATCGTTCGATACACGCTCGCGAGGTCGGCATTTTTACGGATCCTCTTATGAATCTCCTTTATGCTCACCGGTTGCTTCGCTGCTTTAAGAACATCGAGCACTAATTTACGGGGTCTCGTAAATTTCACGCCGGCGTTTTTTATCTTTTCGATATATGTGAACATACCTACGTATTTATTCTTTCCTCACCGGTTCATCATCAGGTATCGGATTATACAAGGGATGAAATGTACCCCCGGTTGAAATATGACCGACGACTTTTTCCGGTTCTTCATCGATATCGACGACATTTCCGTACTCATCGACGGGTTCTCCGTCATTGTTCACCGCGACAATACCGGTTGGTGTTGTTCCTTCACCGTCGGGTCCGAACGGCCGGCTTGTAATAACCGAGCCGGCGGGAATGATATTGCCGTCGGCATCAGCGACGGTGCCGTCGGAACGGAATGTGAAAGGTACATGCGTCTGTTCGGTACCGAAGACATCCTTCCCGAGGTTAAAACTTTGATCGAGGACGAGCTTTCGATACAGGTGAATGTTGTTCTTCATCGTCTCTTCGGACGGATAGAAAATATTCCCTTTTATGTAATAAGCATTATCGTCACGGTCAAAATACAGATATTCTCTCTGTCCGGCATAGTGTCGCATAATACGCTGGCGCTCAACCAGGCGGCTCTTCCTCTCGTCGCGGTTCATGTCTTTTAATAAATTATCGTCAAAAATTTCTATAACCGGGTGCTGTAATCCTAATTGCCGTTCAAGTCCCGCACTGCGGACAAAGCGTTTTAATTCTGTTCCGACTTCAGCCGGCATCACTCCATACAAATCGGCTCCGACAACGGTATGATAAAAATACTCAAGCTCCCCTTTCCCGACACCGGTATTCATATAGTCCTGCAATCTCGTTTTATCACGACGGTCATAGCTGTATGCTCCGTAATCCATCTCTCCCCAGCCCTTATCGCCCGGCAGTTTTCGTTGAAACGACCAGACCGCATCGACGGTGTTGCCGACGTTAGCATGACACCCGATACATTGTACCATCTCTTCGGTCGTTTGAGGACGAAGGTTACCCATACGGTCCTCTATATAGCCCACGAGAATCCAGCCTGCGCCGTTCTCAACCCAACCCTGACCTTCTCTGCCGACAAACATTTCAAATTCGTAATCATCGTTATCATCTTCGGCGATGTCTTCAAGACCGACGTCTTTCCATTTGTACATATAGCGAATCTCTTTTACCCGTTTTGACCTCGTACCGGGAAACTCGTATGTTTTTCCCGTATTACCGACAACACCGTTTACATTATTTCCCGCATCGCCGTCGGCATAAAGATCGACATAGTGAAGCGGATGAGCAAATTCCGTACTGACGGGATAAAACCCTTTCTTTACCGGTATTGATGAGGCATCTCCGTAATACTGCGTCTCTCCAAACGAACGATCTTTAATATTTCGCTCAAGGAGATCAAGATTCATCTTGTAGACTTCGACATCGAATTCATCGTTCTCAGTCATAAACTGACGCGGTAATCGGAGATAGATTCCGCTCACGCTTCCGGTCAGCGGTGTGAAAATCGCGTACGGGAAGAAATTAACAGCCCGCCATCCGGTGTAGCCGTTCTGTTCATCGCGCACAAATCCCTCCGGGTCGATATATCCGTGTGTGCCTCCGCCGGTAGGATCATTCTGATTATATGGAAATAAATGCCGGGGATCGAGTGCGGGAAAAAGTGCAAAGGGATCGTCGGGTCTATCGTTATTCAGCCAATGATCGTTTCCGCCATCGCGCACCTTCGCATAGAGATCGGACCAGTTATCCTGCCGGATATATTCGACATCATTCCGGGATGGAATCGGAATCCCCTCCTCTTTCAGGCGTTGTTCGACCTCTTCCGGAAAGATCACATTCCGCCACAATATGCGATTCAGGTTCGCTGTGGGAAAGCTGTAGAGGATTTGATCGTCTGCGATCGGGAATGCATTACCGTGTTCGATTGATGCAAGGTAATCGGTATGGCAATACTGACAGGCATTTTGTGTACCGTAACCGGTTTCGATCCAGCATTGGGGAGAAATCGCAGGGTCTTCGTTATAGCTCGGTTTATACGGTGCGCCGGTACGAACGAAAAAGTTCTCGGGTTCTTCACCCAGGTAAAATGCCTCTGCACTGATTACCTCCGGCTGCAAACCTTTTTCTTCAAGTGCTGTTTTCACTTTCGCAAGTTCGTCGTCATGATCAGGAGAACAACCCGTAATCATACAGCTTATTGCTACTATCAGGATTATAAACACGAATACGATTCTGGCATTTTTCATTTTAGATTCCTTTTCGATATTGACGATAGAGTAAAATTAGAGTTTCACCATCCGATAAAATATAAGAGTAATCCCGATAATAATCCAAACACAAGGTTAAATCCTTTGATAATAATTGTATCGCGTACCGAATAAGAAAGCATCGGCAACAATCCGTGGCCATCCTGGACAAACGAACTTGTAAATAAAACAGAGAATGGTATCAAACCGTTGGCAAACATAGTTATAAAAATGATGTTCGGTCCGGACTGAGGAATTATCCCGATAAGTGCGGCGGCAAATATAAAGTAAATCGTATATTCCGCCGTAAATACCGTGACATCCCAGTAATGTAATCCGATATCGATGATCAGCATTGCACCCAGCACCCAGAGAAATATTTTCCAGATATGCCGCTTCACGATATGCTGCCAGATATGTTCGTGCACATAATGTTTAAAGCCTTCGCGCTCCGGGTGGTGCTGGTGAAGATCGCATTTATACGAAAGTCGGATATTCCATCCCCGCACGATCTTATCGGTTATCCACGAAAAAATAACACCTGCAACGAAGAGCAGACCGAATAACATAAACGCTTCGCGTGGAAACATAGCGATCATAAGATACGCTTCGTCTCCCGATGTCGCTATCATACCGCCGACAAGCGCACCGAATGATATGAGTCCATGCACGTACAAAGAAACATTCATATATGCACCCGCACAGCCGGGCGTCGCCCCTAAAAACGATGCGAGCAGATATTGACGCCACGCACCCTGCTTTAAAAATGGCGTCAGTTTACCGCGCGTCCATACGTTGACAAGATCGACGGCAACCATCATGACAAAAACAAGCAGGGTAACCTTGAGTGCGTGTTCAAATGTGTGGATAATGAGATGGAACATAGTATTAAAGAGTATGCAAATGACTATAAATAGTTCTCGCTGAAAAACTAAACGCTAGAATATACGGATTCCAGAAATCAATTGCAAATGATTTGCATTATGTCCACAGAACAAAATCCGGCAAAAATTTTTGTTTCAATCAAAAAATAATTTATATTTATTGTATAAAGAAAATTCAAACAGGATAAATGATCAGAGGTTCGTATGGG
>SLQE01000445.1 GCA_007131635.1 Bacteroidota bacterium
ATAACAATTTGACCGGGTGCATTGAAGTTTGCCGCCTGTACAATTCCAGCCTGCCTCGCGATATTACAAATCTTAACAACAGTTTCTTCATCGAGACCGATAATTGCCGCCATTGTTCCGGGTTGATCCTCGCCTGCTTTCTGCATAAGCTGACCTCGCAGGCGGACCAAACGTAATCCGTCCTCGAAACTAAGTGCCTGTGCTGCTACAAGTGCGGTATATTCACCCAGAGAGTGGCCGGCGGCCGCAACGGGCCGGATACCGAGTTCGTGTAATAATTCCAGAAGCACATAGCTATGCAAAAATATTCCGGGTTGGGTATTCTCCGTCTGCTGTAATTCATTTGCCGGACCTTCAAAACACACCTTGCTTAGTCTGTATCCCAGTATATCGTCGGCGCGTTCGATAATACCCCGGGCTCTCGGTGATTCGGCGTACAAATCCTTCATCATACCGACATATTGCGAGCCCTGACCGGGAAATAAGAAAGCAAATGAGTTGTTCATAGGATCGGTTATTTTGCGTTATTCATAGACCATTTAATGTACACCGCACCCCAGGTATAGCCGGCACCGAAAGCAGACAAAACAAGATTTTGATCTTTTTTAAGCTGACCGCTGAGCCACCACTCGGATAAACACATCGGAATAGTTGCTGCCGTCGTATTGCCGTAACGGTCGATGTTGAGCATAACCTTTGACATATCGAGATTCATTCTATCGGCACAGGCGGAGATAATTCTCAAATTTGCCTGGTGCGGGACCAGCCAATCGACATCGTCACCCGTTAGATTATTTCGCTCCATAATTTCGGCGGATACATCTGCCATACCGACAACGGCGACTTTGAATACAGCTTTACCGTCCTGAAAAATATAATGATATTTTTTATCGACTGTTTCGTGCGTAGCCGGATTCAGGCTTCCTCCGCCTTTCATATAGAGAAACTCTCCTCCGGAACCGTCGCAATACATAACGTGATCCAACAGGCCGGTTTCATACTCTGCCGACGGCTCAAGGAGCACAGCTCCGGCCGCGTCCCCGAACAATATGCAGGTGTTGCGGTCAGTATAATCCGTGATAGAGCTCATTTTATCCGCACCCACGACAAGAACTTTTTTATGCGTCCCGCTCTCGATAAACTGTGCCCCGACAACAAGACCGTATAAAAACCCGGAACAGGCCGCGGACAGATCGAAACCCCATGCGTTTTTCAATTTTAATTTTTCCTGAAGGATACACGCCGTCGGAGGGAAGAACATATCGGGTGTAACCGTACAGACAAGTATGACGTCAATTTCATCCGGACCGATTCCCCGCTGATCTAAAAGTTTACGGACTGCCGGGGCGGCAAGATCGGAGGTCCCTCCATTTTTAAGAATTCTGCGCTCCGTTATGCCGGTACGTGTACGAATCCACTCATCATTGGTATCCACCATTTTTTCGAGATCCGAATTGGAAAGCACATCATCGGGTACATAATGGCTTACAGCGGTAATCGCTGCACGTATGGGAGGTTTTCTCATGCAGTTGACCTTCTTATTTATGAAGTCCCGGAAGAGGGAACTGATTGTATCGTTTGCATCGCAGATTCGATACGTTCATTGATATTATGATTGATCATTTCCTCGGCTTTGAGGATCATATTTTTTATAGCTTTCGGGGTTGAGCCGCCATGGCCGATAATCGTAATTCCTTTTACACCGAGCAGCGGTACTCCGCCGTATTCCTGGTAATCGAACTCTCTGAGTATTTTTCTCAGCGTTCCGCGCATCATTGCCATCCATAATTTTTCCCGGAAACCGCGCTCAGCATACAATGTAAATTTACTCTTTAACACACCGATGACACTTTCAGCGAATTTAAGGATAGCATTACCGGTGAATCCGTCACATACCACGACATCGGCTTTCCCCTGTAAAATATCCCGTCCCTCGATATTCCCGACAAAGTTTACATTACTATTCCGGAGCAATGTATACGCAGCTTTTGTACGCTCGTCTCCCTTACTGTCTTCTTCACCGATATTCAGCAGCCCTATTTTGGGATTATCGCGCTTGAACATCAGTTGCGCATATATACTTCCCATAATCGCAAACTCATGTAAAAAATGAGGCTTGCAGTCGGTAACCGCTCCCGCATCGAGTAATAAAGTCACACCTCTCTCCGACGGAAAGAATGCGCCGATGGTCGGCCGGCTAACATTTTGTAACCTGCCTAAAATGAGGGTCGACGCAGAGACCACCGCTCCGGTATTGCCGGCGCTGACAAACGCATCAACCTCCCGGTCTTTGTGAAGACGCAGACCGACGGCTATAGTAGAATCTTTCTTTTCCCGCATAGCACTCACGGGAGAATCCTGCATCCCGATTACCTGTGAAGCGTTAACGATCGAGTAATGAAGTCCTTTCGTGTTGTGCTCCCAAAGGATCTGCTCGATTTCAGGCTTACGACCGATAAAAACCACTTCGAACCTGTTGTTAGCTTCACGAAGCGCTTCAAGTGCACCCTCGATTTCATTTCGAGGGGCAAAATCCCCCCCCATCGCATCGAGGGAAATTCTTTTTATCTTTTTCCCCTGTTTGCCTGAATGATCCATATAAAAAGGTCGAATATGTTTATTTCAGTAAGTAAAGCACGCTACGGTATGAACCCCGTGTTGAGGGGTATTCCATTATTCTTTTGGTGTGACGATTGAACGTCCGCTATAGTACCCGCAATTTGGACAGGCACGATGAGTCAACTTTTGTTCGTGGCATTGCGGACATTCGGCCATTTGTGGTGCCGATGCTTTATAATGAGTTCTTCTCTTATCGCGCCGCGTCTTTGAATGTTTTCGTTTTGGATTTGGCATAGAATACCTGTTCTCCGTTATTATTTTACTTCTGTTTTAAAAGTTTATTCAATTGCTCCCAACGGGGATCAGTGGACGACTCGACACATGAACAAGGATTCACATTCAGGTCGGTTCCGCATATTCGACATAACCCCTTGCACTCTTTGTCGCATAACACCTTGAGCGGTATTGTTAATTGCGAGTATTGTCTGACATCGTCGCTTATGTCGATCACTGTATTTTCAGAAGGGAGTATCGTGATTTCTTCTTCAGGATAGCCGCCGGTGTCATGTTCGTGGAAGAAATAGATCATCCGGTATTTTACATTCATTTCTTTCTCGAATTCCCTGGCACACCGGTCACAAACAAGTTTTGCCGGAACACGAATCGTCGCTTTTAATTCTATCATTTTGGGAGATTTTTCAACCCGGGCCAAAACGGCCACATCTCCTGTAAACCGATCGTCAAGTCCTGCTGTACCGGCGTCCGCGACAAAGGAATACTCCCTGACACCTATCGGCAAACTACCCGTATTAAATTTCATTTTCTTGAAATAATCTTAAAAAGAACAAATAAATAAACTTAAATATAGATAAAAAACCCCCTATAGTCAAGCTAAGGCCAATTATCAAGATTGGGGATGTCCCGACTTTGGCGTGGCCCGGGCTACCGCCCGAGAATACTGCATTTTCCATAAATTATTTTACATACGCTTTGCAAACTGATGAAATATACCCGCCGCGGCGAATATTTTCAGAGCGTCCCACCAGCTGAAAATGAGAAAACCGGCTTTAAATGCTTCGCCCCAATCACGAAGTATAGTGAGATACAAATGTATCGTGCCGGATGAAAATATTATGAACATACCGGCCGCCATGGCTCCTACTATTGCAAAATAATTTTTTCGATTTTCAAGAAGATACCCTACTACAAACGCAGCAATCGGAAATGCGAGCAGGTAGCCGCCGGTAGGCCCCAGGAAGCGGGCAAAACCGATAGCTCCGCCGGCCGCAAAAACCGGTAACCCGATCGCACCGACTCCAAGGTACATAATCTGACTGAGACCTCCGTTTCGCTTCCCCAAAAAAGCTCCCGCGAGCAAAACAAACATTGTCTGTAATGTATATGGCACAGGATACTGAAATATTTCAAAACGTGCACCCAGTGCAGTCAAAGCCGCAAAGGTAGTAATCCAAAACGCCTGAGCGTAAACATTTGTCGACGTAAGAGCAGGCAACCCCGATATCGTCGGATTCAGAGATTTCTCTTTTATTTGCATTCTGTTTTTGTTCTCCTATGTACTATTCGATATTTGAAAAAACATTTTCCAGCCAGCGGTTTGTTTCATCGAGCATTTGTTCCAGATGCGCGGATGAACCGGATTCATACGGATGTGATACTCCGTAGAGGTGGTCCGGACTTTTTACCTGATAGATCCCGCTTTTTTTATCGGAAGCCATCGCATACAACGCATCCGCTTCTTCACGCATCACTGTGGGGTCTCCATCGCCCTGCGAAATAAATACCGGGCATTTCAATCGTCTCACTGCATCGATAACATCCAGCCGTTCTCTGTTGTTCTCGATATCATCCAGGGGCTCAAGGCCGATGCATATTATTCCATACTCCGGATCTTCGGGCAGTGCGAGCTTCCCGTTTTGTCGCCACATCTTCTTTTCCTCATCAGGAAATCTGTCAAAAGTGGCCGGTGCCGACCAGGCGATCACGGCATCCACGTCCCGTCTTTCAGAAGCTGTGATGATCGAGACCGAACCACCGCACGAATGTCCCAGCAGTACTCTGTGAGTACCATCCGTATCTATACCGTAATACTCAAGTGCCCCCTCATCCACGGCATCCAGGATAAGATGCAGGTCATCAACTTCCGATGTCGGGGTTAAACGGGCAAAAGCTTCCCAATCTCTAATTTCTGATTCACCGACCTTCACGCCATTACGGGCGAAATTAATGACAATAGTAACAAAACCCCGTTGGGCAAAATACTCACCGATATGGGGAAACATCCCCCAGTCTTTAAAGGTCTTATACCCATGCGCAATTACCATCAACGGCTTGGGTCTCCCGTCGTCGATATAACGGATATCTCCCGTAACAGCCTCGTCCTCCCGGTTCGATCCGGTACCGTGTGATAAAGTAAATTGCCGGGTCGTGAGTAATTCCATAATTAGAATAACATACAAATTGATAGCTATAAAATCAACGGGAGGAACGCCATTGTCTAGAAAATAGCCATGGTGAACCCCATAACCGACTACAGACCCTGGCACGCCACTCTTTCGCAGTCTGGAGGCTTCACCTCTGAGACCGGGAGATCCTCGTTACATCTTCCGCAAATCCTGCAATGAATAAAACGTTCCGCGCCAGTATATTCCGCGATGGAATATCGTTTTTACCAGTGCGCGACTCACCACGAAAATAAATAGCACCGCAGAAAGCGGAAGAAATAAAACGTCATATTTCCTGCTATTTGAAAAAACAGAAATATGAGATATGTATACCGAAATCATCAGTATTAAAACGATACTATAGGATATCTGCATCCATCCATGCAGGATGATAACTGCAATAAAGGGGAATACAAAAAATAATAGCTGCCCTGAAATAGCTCCTATTGCGATCAGGTAATTATACTGTAGCCCGGCAAAAGCATTCTTTTCAATCCCTCGCATCGCCTGACGAAGCGAGGTATACCATTGAACGGACATCAGCTTTTTCCCCGAAGCGAATTTTTGATTAAGCCCGCGCCTCTTTACAAGTCTGCCGAGCTGCAAATCTTCATCCGGTCGAAGCGATATTACTTTATGTGTACCGATGCGCTCGTATGCCTCGCGCCGGAACATATTGAATGCACCGACTCCCATACCGCCAGCCCAGGGACGGAAATAAATTAAAAATGAATAAAGAAAATACTGCACAAACAATCGTAATAAAAAAGACTCTCCATAAATAACGGGCGAGACCGCAAGATGGTCTGCTTTTTGATTCTCAAAATAATGTATAGCAGTTCGTAATGACGCAGGATTATACTCAACATCGGCATCGGTAAACAACAGTATCTCTCCCGACGATTCCCGGTAACCGCGATAGCAGGCATGATTTTTTCCCACCCAGCCGTCGGGGAGTTCATAGATCGTTATCACCTTTAGTTCCATTCCTTCCCGGCGAACCGCAAGTATTTCTTCTAGCGTCCTGTCCGTTGACCTATCATTGACGACGATCACTTCATAAACCGGATAATCCAGTCCCTGGAGTGTCCTCAGAGAACGCACGATTGTTGATTCTTCATCTTTTGCCGTCATTATAATGGATACTTTTGGATAGCGGATATCTTCCCGAAATTTTTCCGGAGCCAGGATTTTTACCGACCGCATGCCTGCCACCGTATCCAGAGCGACAAGCATCCAGTATCCCGCTGTTAAAACGGTAATGATATTTATCGAAACAAAGATCAGACTGTCATACATTGAATATTCTCACATTCGTATTAAAATTATACCCGATAAAATACCGATCACGGCTATAATCTGAAAAACAGATAATCTCTCCTTTAAAAAAACGATAGCCAGCAAGCCGGTAATAAGACTGTTTGATGCAAAAACAGGCGACACGATACTTGCAGGTCCGTCTATCAGCGCAATTGCGTACAACTGCATCCCTCCGAATGAAAACAATCCTGCAAGGAGTCCCGCGCGTAGTCCCCGACGCTGTAGCTCCGGTTCATTTTGTACGGATGCCGGTGTACGGGAACGCAGTATCAGGACCCAGGACCACAAAATACCGAGAAAATATCCATAGAAAAGTACCATGGTATTGTTGATCCCTAACTCTTCCGTGATCTTTAAACCGCCATTCCGAAAAAAGAAAAGCACAATCGCCGCCACAACGAATACATACCATCTTCTATCGAGGATTGAAATCTTCTCGTTCGGATCGACGGGCAGAAAACTCACGAAGATTATTACAATGACGATCCCGATGATCTCGTTATACCCCGGTGACTCCCCAAATACGATTATCGACATAATAACAATAAGTACAATATTCAGGTTCACAACGGGAGAGGTTAAACTAACCGGACCCACGCGGAGAGCTTTCATAAAGAGTATATTCCCCGCCATTGAACCAAAACCGACAACCAGTCCGGCCACAAGGAGGGTTACACTAATATCTAACTGATTCGAAAGCATCCCAAAAAGAAAAAAACCGGCGGCACCGGAAACGTATAATCCCAGGAGGATATGAGGTACCGAATAAGTACGATATGCTCCGAATTTTAAGATGAATCCGGCAATACCAAATAATACAGCGCTTACAAGAACGGAAGGGAACCACATAGAATGCGATAATTCCATTTTTTAGTATTTAAGATACGACAATTAAGGTATTCTTTCCATAAATGAAACATCATGTTACGATTACCGTATACAACATCGTACGTTAAACCAACTATTTTACATTGGGTATGAAAAATATGAATAAAACTATCGTTATAATTCCTCTCATAGTGCTATTCATTTTTATTATCCCGGCGAAGGCAGAAGAAAAAAATATTTACATTGCGATCCGCACGGATAAACCGCCGGTGATCGACGGCAATGTCGATGAAGATATCTGGGATACATCATCGGTTCAGGATAATTTTTATCAGCGAGAGCCGGATGACGGAGAACCGGCGACGGAACGGACCGAACTTCGCATTTTATACGATGATGCCGCGTTATATATATCATTCATCTGTTTCGACTCCGAACCGGACAAAATTGTCAGGCGCTTAACCAGACGGGATCGCCGGGTACCGTCCGATTTTGTACAGATCGCAATTGATAGCTATAATGACCGTACAACCGCATTTGTCTTCGAAGTAAATGCCGCCGGTGTTAAACGCGACTACATTATGCTCGATGACGGTAGGAGTGAAGACCTCAGCTGGGACGGTATATGGGATGCCGCCGTGGCAATGCGCGACGACGGCTGGAGTGTGGAAATGAAAATTCCCTATCAGACACTTCGGTTCTCGGAAGCCGACGAACAGATATGGGGATTTAACGCAGCCCGCATGATCGACCGGAAGAACGAATTTATTCTATGGTCGCATATTTCACAATCCTCACGTGCGGTGGTTTCCCGTTTTGGTGTTCTGAGGGGTCTCCATGATCTTAATCCACCGCGCTCTCTACTTGTCCTTCCGTATGCTCTCGCCGGTGCTACCCACTGGCCTAGTAATCAGCTTCCGAAACCGGTAAACCGATTTGATTCGAATCTAGATATCGGAGCCGACATACAATACGGTATTTCCAACAAAACCACATTAAACATTTCGGTAAATCCCGATTTCGGACAAGTGGAACTCGATGAGGTGATTTTGAACCTCAGTGCTTTTGAGACATTTTATCCCGAGCGGCGTCCATTCTTTGTCGAGGGAGCGTCTGTATTCAGGACAGTCGGAGCTCTCGGCGGCGGATTGCTTCGCACACACATGTTTTACTCCCGGAGAATAGGCAGGCAGCCGTCGCGGTTTCACCATATACCCGATTCAATCGACACTGAAACGTGGTATCTCAAAAACAATCCGGCTGCTTCACCGATACTGGGAGCGGTCAAGCTATCGACCCAATCCGGCAACGGTTGGGCAGGCGGTTTCCTGAATGCAACCACAGGACGCACGCACAAAATACTTCGCAGCCCCGATGACGAACATATAAGGATCGAGACGGAAACCCTGAGCAACTATTCGGTCGGACGTATTCGTTATGATTTATCTAACCCCGGATCCTATATCGGGGCTATTGCCACATCGGTGTTCCGGGAGAACGGCGTTCCGCAGGCTTATTCAGGCGGAATTGACTGGAATTACAATACACAAAACTATGCATTTATCACAGACGGTTTGTTTGCAACAACACTGCGAAATACCCGGAACGGCATCCAACAGGGATATCACGCCCAGGCACGTATTCAAACAATGAGTCATGACGTTTTTAATGCAATGATAGGATCAAGCCTATTCACGAAGGATTTCAATCCCAATGATATTGGTTTCAACACGGCCAGTAACGTGGGGATTTATTACATCTGGTTTTCGCTTCGAAGGCTTGAGCCGTTCTGGATCATTCGCAGAATTAATTTCAGTCAATTCAACTACACCGCTAATATCCTTGATAGCGGGATGCGTTTTATCCGGGGTGCCGAACCGAATCTTAGTATAACCTGGATGAACTACTGGGTAACATCGATGGGTGGGAACTTTGACTCAGAAATGATTGATCCATTCGAGTCTCGTGGTATGGGATACTACAAACAACCCGGGTCGAGAAGAATGTGGGCCTTCGTTCGCAGTGATAATCGGAAACCGGTTTCCGTCGGTGTCCAATACTCCTACGGCAACCGGCAGCATGCAGGAATAGATCGCAGCTATGAACTACCGCTTACATTCAGAGCGGGTTATCACTCGGAGATCACCCTGAATCCGTCATACAGGATTTCACGCGGAACTATAGGATGGGTATCGAACATAACCGGGATACTCGAACCGGATGTTACCACCTCGGTATTCGGCCGCCGGAACGTCGATCAGATAAATACCACGCTTCGTTTCACGCACACTTTTCATCCTGATCTATCGCTACAGGGCTATCTTCAATACTTCTGGGCACGGGGAGAATATTATACTTTCTTTAAACTTGAGGAAACAGGAGCTATCTCCGACCTGCCCGTTGAATACAATAAATCGACCTACCGGAATCCGGATTTTAACCGGAGCGCATTTAACATCAATGTAATTCTGCGCTACGAATATCAACCCGGATCGACTATATTCCTTGTCTGGACACATAATAAACAGGAATCCCTGAACGATTACTCCATATCCGCCGGGTCGTTCTTTAATCGGACACTTGAAAGTCCTTCAATGAATATTCTGATGCTGAAGTGGACATATGCCATAGGAATGTAAACCGGTTTTGCTTCATTACGCAGAAAGTTTGAAAAGCGATTTATCGTATACCCGGCAGATATCTTAAAAACGCCGCAGCCCTGGAATTAAAGGGAAAAATCCAATACTTTATACATACAAATATTTTCTCGCCGGAGGTTCCGGATTTACGAGCAAAGTGAAGAACACGTATAACATCCCGGAGGTACAATGAAATATTTAACCGGATTACTACTATTCGTTTTGTGTGTGAGCTCTCCGAGTATCGGGCAACCTCTTATTCCCGCATTCCACGCACACCATGATTTTCTCTTGACATCATCCGGTGCAATGAAGTTCGGATTATACGGATATGATAATCCCGCATTATTAACCTATCTGCATCAGCCGGATTTTTATTTTACGTGGACAGACCAAAACGGATCATTCGGGGATTTTAACAGGTGGGGGTTGTTTGCCGCAATTCCGAATGCCGGTTTCGGTCTCATCCAACAGGAAACTCCTCTTGGCTCGGTGACCGATTACCGTGTATCTTCCGCTTATGGAAACAGAACATTGAGTGCCGGACTCGGGTTTGGGTGGTCGGGCGGAGATACCGAACTGTTCAACCGTGATCGGCTTTTTTCTGTCGGCCTCCTCCTCCGACCGAACAGGTATATTTCAATCGGTGCCGTAGGATACCAAACGCTGCACCGCAAAAATCAGCAAATCTATACCGATCTTGCAATTCGTCCCCTGGGGAATGAGTCTTTAACCTTGTTTGCCGATTTTTCCATGGGAAACGATCAGGCAATCCGGGAGGGCTCCTGGAGTGTCGGAGCTGCAGTCGAACTATTACCGGGTATACGCCTGACCGGCAGAGCGTTTGAAGGAGAAATATACACAGCGGGTATCTCGGTTAACCTCCGCAGGGCCGGTGTAAATATACAGCGGCAATTCAACGGTGCAGAGAACGGAACATATAATACCTACGGAATTCGTTTCGGGGCATATGACAGGAATGTTATTGACACATATGCTCAAAAGAATAAAAAGTATTTGGGTTTACGTTTACGGGGAGGATTGAAATATCAACAGTTCCGTTTATTCGATACTTCGAATACCCTGAAGGACATACTACAATCTATCGATGAAGCACGCGAGGATCCTTCCGTCGCGGGTATCGCAATCAATATGTCGGATTTTCGTGCATCACACGCGATGAAATGGGAGGTCAGAGAACGGCTTATCCAATTTCGCAACGCCGGTAAAAAGGTGGTTATATATCTCGACCGGGGAGGAATTACCGATTACCATTTTGCTTCGGTTGCCGACCGGCTGGTCATGGATCCCCAGGGCATGATTATGCTCGAAGGGTTCATTATGGGAAACACATACCTCAAGGGTTTACTCTCTAAAACAGGAATCGCAGTCGATGAGTGGAGATTTTTTGAATACAAATCGGCATTCGAACCTATTGCCCGCGAAGAAATGAGCGAAGCGGACAGGGAACAGCGCCAGCGGCTCATCGATCATGCTTATGAATTCGTCAGATCGGACGTAACCCGTAGCAGAGGCCTGACCCAGGACGAATTTGATAAACTGGTTGATGAAATCGGTATTATACTTCCCTCCCACGCTCTGGAGTACGGATTAGTCGACACACTCGGACGTTGGGATGAAATAAGGGATATCATTGCAGAGATTGAAGACGGAAGGAAACAATTAATATCCCGCAACAACTTATCCGCACGTCAGAAACCGTTCGATAATCACTGGTCGGAACCACCGAGAATAGCAGTTATCTATGCGTTAGGAGTTTGCGCGATGGATGAAGGCATAACCGCCCGCAAACTTGTCAACGATGTACACCGGGCACGCAGAGACAGCCGCGTGAAAGCTATCGTATTTCGTGTTGATTCTCCCGGCGGTGACGCTCTCGCATCCGACCTTGTGTCGCAGGCACTGAAGAAGGCAATGAAAGATAAACCCGTGATAGTTACACAGGGAGCAGTTGCTGCTTCAGGCGGGTACTGGCTTTCGATGAATTCCGATATGATTCTCGCAGCACCAAACACTATCACCGGATCTATCGGAGTCATCGGCGGTTGGCTCTATGACGACGGGTTTAAAGAAAAATTAGGATTGACTACCGACTTCGTTAAGCGGGGTGCTTTCGCAGATCTTGGTTTCGGCGCCACCTTGCCGCTCCTCAATCTTCAGCTTCCCGACCGGAATCTGACCAGTGCCGAGTTTGAGATTATGCAGTCACGCTTTATGTCTCTCTATGAAGATTTTGTTCAGATGGTTGCGGACGGGAGAAACATGGAGTATGATGAAGTAGAACCAATCTCTCAGGGAAGGGTGTGGTCGGGATACGACGGTCTTGATATCGGACTTGTCGATGAGATCGGCGGACTGGCGGATGCAATCCGTCTTGCACGGGGAAAAGCCGGTATATCTCCCGATGCAGATATTAAAATCGTTGAATATCCCGAACCGGATCTTTTCGATGCGAGCATATTCATACCGCGTCTGTTCGGGATTGAGATAAACAAAAAAGATCCTTTTGTTGAATACATAACTTTCCGGCTGCGGCATAACGGGCAACCCTTACCGATGCTTCCGCTGGAAATGATGAACCCGGAAGATCATCATAGAAAACGATAAAGTTATTTTTATAACGGAGAATAAACGATGGCACATGAAGTATTCACCGATGCCTGGGCACAAGCGTGGTGTGAAAAAATCAATCAAAATCAAAACTATAAAGAAAGCGCCGGAGGCCGGGAATGGCCGCTTATTCTTAAAATGTCGGGCAAGTCCGGCACGGCAATCGAAGAAGACCGATTCGTTTTTGTTGATCTGAAAAACGGTACATGTCTTTCAGGGAGAGTCGCGACAAAGGCGGATATCGAAAACACGCCTTACATCGTCACCGCCGATGCAGGAACGTGGAAGCAGATTTTAGGCGGGGATATGGATATGATGACCGGTATTTTATGGGGAAAAATCAGGCTCGAAAAAGGGGAGCTTGGTGAAATTACAAAACATGTATCGGCCGCAAAACAACTTGTTATATCGGCAGCAAAAGTCGATACCCGGTTCCCGGAAAATATATGATGTCATTCGTGGCTATCGATACTTTGCCATGTACCCGGTACTTATTCTATTTCCAGGTTCGACATCTCCTCGGTCGGAACATATTCGTATTCCGGGTACTCGTAGATAGATAAACGGGGTTCGGTTTCACCGACAGAGTATCCCCAGATACTTTCATATTCGGATATATCCTCCCCAATCTCTTCAAGCTGGCGCAGATACTCGCTTATCGATTTTGATTCGATGATTATTACCTTACCCATTGTATGGATGATCGGACTATGTGTTCTTGTCGGATCATGGTCGAACTCGAGTATTCTCCGGCCATAGCGGGTTATACCGATTACCCGGTAGGTAAGACTTTTTCCTACTCCCGGAAGGTTCAACACATTACGATCGGAAGCAAGAAAAGGAATATCATACTCTTTCATCAACCCATTGATTTTCTCCGGCACCCTTTCAGGAGCCTCGTCGAACGTTTTAATCTCTTCCAGAGCCTCCTCATCCAGCCGACCGAGGATTTTTTCCTCAATTTGTTCCTGCACGGCCCGGGCGTTGGTTGCGAAGTTGAAATGATTCTCGTGATATCCCTTGACGGTAAAGGTATAGTAAGGTAACACACCGGCCTGACTGAGCACTTTGCGTAATTTTGCCGTATGGCCGCGTCGCGATGAAGCAGTCGTAAAAACGTGTTGATTGGTTATTATCCATCCGGCAGATACCAACCGGTCTATGCACTCTTTTGCCTCCGGTGTAACTTCCATGGGGGATTCAAAATGTGTCTGGATAACAAACTGTCTGAGGCCGACCTCCGTAGCCCGCCTCTTGAAATCCGCGAGTATTCTTGTCAGCTCCGGCGTCACCCGCTGCGGAAGGTAGACCGGTAACCGTGTCCCGAGACGAACACGTACTATTTCAGCTTTCTTCTCCCCGTCGGGCATTGATTCATTATTTTTCTTCTTTTTTATTGCCATGTTCAATATGGCATCAAGGACTTGTTTCATCGATGCATCGGAGCTCATCAATGCGTCGCCGCCGGTAATAAGAATATCACGTAACTGCGAGTCGCTTTCCCAGTACTCCATAATTTTTTCGAGTTGTGCATCCCATGATCCGTCCGGCTGAAGTTTATCGAGATTAAAATTCAAATTACCCCGCTGGAAATCATACATCCGCTGACAGGATGTACACAATCCGCCACAAGCCCTGCCAAGTGTCGCCGGTATCAGAATCGCTACTTCCGGATAGCGGCGATGGACGTTATGATGGGTCGGGAGAACCCATCCGGCGGCATTTGGTTTACCCGGTTCGACTTTGTCCTCTTTCTCCCACGCCACGATATGACCGAACTCATCGACCAGCTGCTGACTGTATATGACATAATGTCGAATTGCCAGATCCGCACCGATGGCAAAGTAAGGGACACGAACGTGTAACAACGACATGTAGTACGGATTTACAAAGAACGGTATCCCGGCTTTTTCCGCTTCGAACAGGACCTTCATCGTATCCGGATCGAGTGAATTCCCGAGCAGTTCGTTGAGCAAACGAGGTGAGCGAACGGCAAACGTGAGATGAAACCGGTAATCCTCCCACCATTCCAGCATTTTGAGAAATTTCTGTTCGCGTGAGATTTTAGGAGGGAAACTATATTTACTGGTGCTGATCTCTCCCCTATCGATTTTATCTATAAGAATATTAATTATGCGGTCACGGTTCTCCTCTCGCAACTTCACGATTCTCGGATCGAGACCATCGGTGTACCTATCCATCCACGCGAGTAATGATTCTTTTTCGGGTAAAACCCGTGAATAGGTGCCGGAAAATTGTCTGAAGAGATACAGCATATCTTCGAAAAAGTACGGTTTAGCGCCGCCGGTTCCGAAATTAGTTGCGAGCCAAATAAGCTTGACAGGGTTACTCACCGCGATTTCACCCCGAAGATTCGGGTCTTCGTACTCGGCTCCGGCATTATCGATGTAGTCCAGTATCCGGATGGCGGCATAATCCTGCCATGACAACTTTTCGAAAGCTTCTCTTCCGTTACCCTTGCCTTTGTAAAAATCGTACGTATCAGGTCGCTCTTTGATATACGCAAGGATCCAATTCCTGACACCGATGAGTGCTTCCGTCTCATTTTGTGCATTGCGCATAATCTCTTCGAGTTTCGGATTTTCTGCCAGAAGCTTTTTCAGAAGTTTATGAGATTTGACGGTGATCGCAATGTAATCAAGTTTTTGATTTTCAGTCATAG
>SLQE01000216.1 GCA_007131635.1 Bacteroidota bacterium
CTATTCCCTCCATTAAATCATCTTCGGTTTTACCGGCCGCTTTTAAACATCCCGGACAGGCCATAAGAGTCACGCCTTTAGATAGCAATTCGTTTATTTGTGTCTTCGAACCCGGGAAATGGGAATATTGATAATCCGGTGAATCTTTCAACACAGCTTGAATGCCGGTAATGTCGAAGTAAACCAAAGTTATATAGAGACTTCTTCAGAAGGTTCCGAAAAACGAAAGGACTCATGAGGAAGCTTATTCCGGTTATTCATGAACCCGGGACAGTGCATCCCGGGGTTTTCATTAGAAACAATTTCAATCTGTCGAAATTCTCACACGTGTTGTCGGTTGAAGAATATACGTATCGGATCCGGTCCTCACGACAGATTGCTCAACACTAAAATCAATCTCCAGGCTAAGCACCCCATCAACAATCTCAAATGCATCGACGATCTTGTACCCTGTTTGTAAACCACTCGGAACAAATAAATCGAGTGTATCACCATCGACCACAATCTTACTGTCACTAAAATAGAGTCTGATTTGATCATACCATCCTGCATCGAGATCTTCATCTATCAATAATTTTGTAAGGCCTTTATCGGCAAGTTCCACCAGGTCAACATCATCCGTTAGAACATTGAGAGATTTCCATTTCTGATCTTTCGGCTTAATCTCGGCTTTCGTTATTGATAAATAAACCGCCTGAACTTCGGCCGATTCACCGATGGGTTTGTAAAGGACATCAGTAACACCGGATATCTTCATCACCAATTTGTTGCTATCTACAGGATCAAGCAAGCCATCATCACAACCGATACCTGTAATTCCCACCACCACCAGAGCGATTGTTAATGCAATTATATTTCTCACAATACCCCCTATATTGTTTATATAATGATTGAATTTTATCAGTTATATAAAGAAATAATGATGTAAAAAGTGTTCTTTTACAATAATAACACAAGAAGTGTGCCATCCATTGGTTAGCTGGTCAAGCACAATATAAACAAGTGCTTACAGCGGTTTGTCTGGCAGATTAAATTGTAATCTGTCTTTGATTTGTAGAATCTTCAGATAATTATTACTCTTTATTTCGTTACAACCATTTTTCTGTTTATACTACCCATCCCTGAAGTAAGTCTGTACATATAAACTCCGCTCGACAGACCGGTTACATAATACACGATCTGATGTTCACCCGCCGCGACCTCATCGTCAATCAGTACGGCAATACGCCTGCCGACGACATCGTACACCTCAAGGCGTATTCTGTCTGATTCGGGGAGACGAAAAGTAAGAATAACAATGTTTTCTTCCTTTGCCAATGATTTGAAATAAGTTGTTGAATTTCGTATATTTGCATATCATCATAATCACATCTGCTACAAACAAATCAAAGGAGGAATCCGGCATGCGATTTATTGACAATTTAGTGAACTCATTATCAGCCTCGCTAGGTGATTCGTTGCCAAAGATTCTGGTCGCGTTGGTAATACTCATAGCGGGTTACTTTATCGCGAAGCTCATTCGCGCAGGGGTTCAAAAAGCATTACACGCTACCGGGATCGATAACAAACTGGGTCCAGACTCAAAGTTCAGCATAAGCGACTTTTTGAGCAAAATAGTTTACTGGGTTATCCTGCTGTATTTATTTATGTTCATCCTGAACATGATCGGGGTCACCGGTGCGCTTGAACCGTTACAGCAAATGATAACCAATATCACCGGTTTCTTACCTAATATATTGGCAGCCGGCATTATTGCGTTTATCGGTTATATGATAGGTACTATTGCGAAAGAAGCATTGGGAGCGATAGCACCGTCGATTGATAAACTGACAACAAAAGCGGGGATATCAACAAATTTTAATCTGATAAACCTGCTAAAACAGATCGTTTTCATCTTTATTTTCGTTCCGTTTATTCTGATTGCATTGGACGTTCTCAATATTACTATAATCTCCGAGCCGGCGACGTTAATGCTGACGATGTTTTTTGAAGCCATACCTCAGATAATCGCGGCTGCAATCATCTTACTTGTCTTTGTTATTGTCGGTAAGTTTATCAAAGAAATGGTCGCAAACCTGTTAGAAAGTTTCAAGGTCGAAGAGAAGCTTGCAGAAATAGGAGCACCGGATTTGTTTGGTAAGATGTCTTTCTCTAAACTTGCCAGTAATCTGCTTTACTTCTTTATTCTGTTTTTTGGTGTTATTACCGCAACGGAGAAATTGGCATTTGCCGTTCTTACAGATGTTTTAAACGACGTGCTGGTACTGGCCGGTAATATCCTGTTCGGACTTATAATACTGGCTATCGGTAATCAGATATCCCTATTAGTACAGAACTATTTCTCTTCTTCTAATTCACCGACATTAGGCACCATTACCCGATTTGCTACACTCGCTCTGTTCTTAGCAATATCCCTGAGATATATGGGAATCGCAGATGATATCATAAATCTGGCATTTGGCCTTACTCTTGGTGCTGTTGCTGTTGCTTTTGCTCTCTCATTTGGTCTTGGCGGAAGAGAAGAAGCCGGTCGAAGAATGAAGCAGTTTTTTGAGAAGTTTGATACTAAGTAGTCTGATGTTCATACGTTTTCATACATAGCCAACAGATAGGTAATATAAAAACGGTAACGTATCGCCGATTTATATATTAAGCGCACGTTACCGTTTTTTATATTTTTTAAAAATCTACCGAAATATGTATCCGTCGTCAAGATTTAAAAACAATACGAGGCCGCGTTCAATTCTCAACCGTTTTCCCCTGCTCGTCTGGCAATCTGAAGCAGGTAGAACCTGAGCTTATCCTGTTGCAGGGTTGATAAGGCCTGCTCCTCTATTTCCGTTATTCTTTTTATCTCCTTCAAAGCACGGATTACGTTAATCGGTACCTCTATGCTGGTTTCGGCTATGTCAGACAAATATTCCATCGCGGCGGATAAGAATTGCTGCATAGTATCGTTTGAGCCGGACCGTGAAAAGCGTACGGGAGCGTTCACTTTTCCCGCATTGAATAAATATTCTCTCTGATTGGCATTCATGGTGAGAGGATATAAGGCAACGGCCAACTCAACGAAACTTGCAACTCTCTGAAATACCGGACGTTCGAGCAATCCCCAGATTTTTTCTCTTGCAGAACGTATGTCCGCGGGTTTCTTTAAGAGCAATTCAACTTCCCGTGCCCAGGAGGAGTCGATACTTCCCGAGATTTCACGGGCGAATACATCGAACGAAGTATTAAAGAGATCATGTTGCAGTAAAACCGCCACATCGGGGCGTACCGCCGGGAGCATATCGGGGATAAATCTGTCGGCTTCGAAAAATTCCGAGACATCGAGTCCATGTCTCCGCAACAATTCTCTACGAAATACAGGCAGATACGTTTGCATTGAGTCGATATCTTCACGCAGAGCTATCAGGGCAGAGTTACCGGCCGGGAATGCCTTCTCCATACGATGCACATAGGTAAGCGTCACATCATGATATAACCTGAGCGAATGTAATATTTCATATACCGGTAATCTCGGTAGAATTCTGTCGGCAATGAGAGCGGTCGGATCGCTGCCAGCCGGTTCGCTGCGGGAAAAATTATTTAATGCACGGAATAATCCGGTTGTAAGCTGATTGATTCCCAAAATAACCGACTGCGATTGATTGTGCGCGATTGCACGCAGAAAACTTCCGTATGAGCAGAATGGTATCGTCCGGGCAATTTTCTCTATAATCTTCCGGCCGGAACCGTCATCTCTGCCGTCCCCCGGCCGTTCGACGGGCCGGTCACGCAGTTGAGGGATAGTTCTTCCGATAAAATATGATATTGCGTGTATGCCGACAACATCCTCTTCCCTGCCGTACAAAATGTGGCGGAAATTTTCCTTATGAATATTGAGGAACTCGCTGAACAGTGAATCGCGTTTCCCGATAGTCAATCTTTCCAGTTCCTGCAGACCGCGCGTTTTAAATTGCAACCGTGTTTCGGAAAGCGGTTCACCGGCGCGGATCAACTCCTTCTCATGGAATTTCTGCGTCTCGCGCACATGGTATAAAAGCAGGGCACGCTCCGCGACCGGAAGATACCGCAGCCTTTCGGACACATTGCTCTGAAACGTCCGCAGATCGCCTCCCGCGAATA
>SLQE01000051.1 GCA_007131635.1 Bacteroidota bacterium
GTTTGGACGAGTTTAAAAAATATCTTTCGCAGGTAAGCAGTGAAACGGCCCGTGTGGGGCATATTGTGACGGATCTCCTGGCGTTCTCGCGACGATCCCGTGTTAAAAAATCCGAAGCGGATATCAACGAAATCGTCAGTACGACTATGTCGCTCCTCGACCATAAACTTAACCTGATGAATATCGATCTCGAGCTTGATTTAAAACCCGATCTTCCGCATTTTTATTGCGACAGCTCACAAGTCCAGCAGGTAATTATTAACCTCGTGATAAATGCGGCCGAGGCAACACAACATCGGGAGGTACGAAAAATTATCATCAGGACCGATTACGATGAAAAACAAAGTTACATCGTACTGATCGTTGAAGATACCGGTGAGGGTATGCCTTCGGATCTCATCAATAAGATATTCGAACCTTTCTTCACGACAAAAACCGAAGGCAAGGGAATTGGTCTCGGCCTTGCGGTTGTGTATGGCATCGTGCAGTCGCATCGCGGCGATATCGATGTCCAAAGCACGACGGGTGAGGGCACAACGTTTAAGTTATTTTTTCCGATAACCGATGCTGAAAATGAAAAAATGAGTGTTAGCGAAAATACAAATTCGTCAGCTTCAGGGTAGAAGTCGTGAAGATGATCTATTTGGTTCCGATGGGAAACATCGAGTCCGATATCGTACAGTCTGCTTCGCTCTGCTTATGGCATACGTTCGGTTTCGAGGTAAAACGGTTTAGTCCGCTGGAAATTCCAACTCACTCGTATGATGAAAAGCGGAGACAGTACAGTTCAATTGAAATATTACGAATGCTTCATAAAACAATGCCGAAGGAAGCTTTTCGGGTGCTCGCGCTTATTGATAAAGATCTTTTTATCCCCGTTTTAAGTTTCGTGTACGGACACGCACAGTTTGAAGGTAAAGTCGGAATAGTCTCGATTGCGAGGCTGCGTCAGGAATTCTATGGATTCCCCGAAGATAAAGAATTGGTAACGAATCGTATGCTGAAAGAAGTTACACACGAAACCGGTCATCTTTTCGGTTTAACCCATTGCAACGATACTTCCTGTCCGATGACGCTATCAACAAACATCAGAGCATTGGATAAAAAAGGGGTATCATTATGCGAAAGTTGTAAATTATTGCTAAAAGAAAATATGGTGGAGAAATTTCAATGAAAAAACACTGGGAAATACTCGTCGTTGACGATGATGAAATTGCCTGTGAATCGTTAGCAGCATGGTTGCGTGAGGACGGTTATCCGACCGACATGGCTTTTTCTGGGCACGAAGCGATCGACAAAGCTAAAAAGAAAGATTATGCTCTCTATTTTATGGATCTGAAGATGCCCGGCGGTCTCGATGGTATCGAGACTATGATGAAAATACGTAACCTGTATCAGGATGCATCTGTTATCATCATAACGGCACATGCTACTGTTGACACGGCCATTACTGCGCTTAAAGAGGGGGCGCAGGAATATATCGTAAAACCGTGTAACCCGGAAGAGATTTCATTGCTGGTGGACCGCATCATCAAAGTCAAAAATCTTCAGAGGCAGAATATACTGTTGAGAAAGAAACTGACACGTCAATACAGGTTTCACGACATAATAAGTAAAAACCCTAAAATGTATGACATCTTTCAACTCATCCGGGATATAGCAAGTCTGAAAAGTACCGTTCTTATCCAGGGGGAGAGCGGTACGGGTAAGGAATTGGTTGCACGGGCAATTCACTATTCGGGGGATCGGGCTAAAAAACCGTTTATCAGTGTCTCCTGTGCGGCACTGGCCGAAACATTACTCGAGTCGGAACTCTTCGGATATGAAAAAGGTGCTTTTACCGGTGCAAACTCTCAGAAGAAAGGAAAATTTGAACTTGCGGACGGCGGCACAATTTTTCTTGATGAGATCGGTGATATTTCACCGAAACTTCAAATGGATCTGCTTCGCGTGATACAGGAGAAAATGTTCTATCGTGTCGGCGGATCGCAGGAACTGAAAGTCGATGTCAGGATCATTGCCGCGACAAATAAAGATCTGCTTAAGGCAGTCAATACCGGAGAATTCCGGGAAGAATTGTTTTACCGGCTGAACGTGATTAATATCCAGATCCCGCCGCTTCGCGAGCGCCGCGAGGATATTCCATTGCTCGTCCGGCATTTTATTGAACAATTAGCGCATGAACTGCAAAAGAATGTAAACGACATTACGGAAAATGCGATGAGATTATTGATAGATTATAACTGGCCGGGTAATGTCCGGGAGCTGGAAAATACCATAGAACGAGCTCTTGTCACCTGTAAGACGAACGTGCTCTCGGAAGAGGATTTTACCTTTTTGTCTACAAATCGGGATAAAAGCGAGAGGTGGAGTGTACCGACAAACCAATCATTGCAAGATGTCGAAAAGGTGGTCATTGAAGCAACGTTGCGTCGTCTGGATGGAAACATGAAGGAAACAGCCACGGTGCTGGGAATAGACCGGTCAACATTGTACGAAAAAATAAAGAAATACAATATACCCCGTTTGAAAGAGGATGTTGAATAGAAAATATAGACTGGTATGTGTGACCGAATAATATTCCGTCACACATACCAGCCTCATTCAGAGGAAATCCTATTTTTGTAAGAATAGCTCCCTGTAAATGCGGTTCCAGTCTGCCCGGGGAAATGCTTCCGGCAGATCATCGAGCAGCACGCCGCCGTCGGCAAAACTTACACCGATTTGATCGTCCGACAGGGATACCTGCAGCCGCCCGATCTCGTGCTGGATCCATTTTTTAACTTCAGATCCATGGAGGAGGTGCTCAGTTAATCCGTTGTTGTCCGCCGGTTTTATTTTTACATACCATTCCGTGTTCGTGTTCCCCGTTTCGATAACTTTTCCGGTAATAGGGGAAAGCATACTCACATCGGTATCTTCCCTTGTTATTTTCCAGATCGGTTCATTCCTCTGGACTTCGGTACCGGTTTCGGGTAAATCGATGCTATCCGGTTTTCCGATTAACCGTCTCCCGAAATCGTCCAAACCGACGGTATAAGCTCCGTCGGATTCTTCTTTTATCCAGGTATGTCCCCTGTGGTAAAGACGATCGGCGGGTAGATGTAAACCGAAGATTTCATCTTCCGTTGGTTTTTCTCTCCATCCGTCCCTCCGGCGCGATTCCATCAGGCGTTTTACATTTATGTGAATAGCGCAGTCCTTACAATTGAACTGGTTATCGCAGACCCTGTCGTTCACATAATACCCGAATTGATGCCGACAGGTCCGTGCTGAATCGGAGAGCTCTGTAAAAACCTGTTCCCAGGTTTGCCGCTCTTCCGTATTTTGATTTATCAGTGCCATGGTTGTCCTCCGGTTTTTGGTGTCTGTATTTTAGTTTTCAAAAGCTCTTTCATTGCAATGGAACCTGTACTTTATTATTATGGTTCAAGAAATATCTCACCATATACTCCGTCCCAATCGGCATCAGGATTAGATTTGGGAAGATCGTCCGTCAGGACACCGCCGTCGGCCAAGCTTGCGCCGACCTGATCCGTCGCGAGTGCAAATTGAAGACGCTCGAGTTCTTTCATAAACCATGCCTTTATTTCGACTCCGTTTTTCATCAGATGGTTGGTATTTTGATTATTCTCTGCCGGTTTTATTTTCAGATACCATCCTTTTTCACTATCACCGGTTTCGATAACTTCGCCGTCAACCGGAGAGAGGATCCGGACATCTGTTTTTCCCCGTTTCATAATCCATCCTCTGCCGTTTGCATATAAACGGTTTCCGATTTGAGGGAATACGATTTCTTCCGGCTTGCCGACAAGGCGTTTCGCAAAATCGTCGATACCGACGAGATAATTACCGTCTTCATCTTGTTTGACCCACGTATGCCCGCGATGGTACATTCTGTCAAGGGGAATAGCCAATCCGAAAATTTCTGCATCACCGTCGTGCCCCGCTTTTTGAAAAACCTTTTCGGGTATTTTGTTTCTGACAAGTTGTGCATGAACCGCACATTCCCGGCAATCGAAAAGATTATTGCAAGTCCGCTCTTTGAAAACACCGCTTATGGCATGCCGGCATGATCTTGATATTGTCGGTAAATCTTCAAATGTCGCTTCCCATAGAA
>SLQE01000188.1 GCA_007131635.1 Bacteroidota bacterium
CTATGTATCCTGACACTTTGGATAAGTTTGTACGATTGCTGTACATATCTGGAAGGGTGTGTCAGGATCATTTTTTATGGTATCTTAAAATACCGCTTCAATATGGACCCCGCGACAGCAAGCGGTCCGCTTATCACGTCGCTGGCGGATATTGCGGGGGTATTGATCTATTTCTCGATCGCGGCGTGGTATTTGGGAATGGGTTGATATTCTGAAAATAGTTAGTATGTTTGTCAGTGCGCAGATAAGGGGTATCGGGTATATGAGTGTCAACGCACGGTTTGTTTTGACATATTTTCCTTCTCGAGGTCTATTATATGCTGAATATTTGCCGAAATCCTGAAGTTTTTACTTTTATGAATAAGATTGATCAGCTTGATGTACGGTTTGTTCATCTTTTTCCAGACTTTATTCAACTTGTGCGCATAGATATTGATTACCGACTGCTCTATTTTGAATGTCAGAAGATGGCGCATTAACCGGATACGTGAATAGAATTTCTTATGCCCTTTTATTTGCGTTAATTGAAGATCAAACGTTGAAAAATTCTTCGGTTGAAACGTGACGTGATGCGCATCGTACAGTCCCCAGTCGCGAAAGAGTATCCGGTTTTCGCGATTAAACTGTTCATATAAGTGAGTCCCCGGGAATGGAGTGAGAAGCAGGAACTGTACCGAGTCGAGATTATGCCTGCGCGCAAACTTAACCGTCGCTCTGCATGTCTCCGGTGTATCGTCATCGAAACCGAAAACGAACATACCATGAATTGCGATTTTATTTTCCTTCAAGACCTGTATCGAATGCTCTATCTCGTGCATGGTCTGACGCTTGTTCATATTGATTAAGCTTTCCGGGTTGATCGATTCGAAGCCGATGAACAACGTCTGGCAGCCCGCCCGTTTCATTAACCTTACCAGGTCTCTGTCGCGGGCCACGTCCGCGCGTACCTGTGCGGACCATTTCATCCGGATATTATTCGCGAGCATTTTTTCGAGCAGTTCGTACGTACGTTTACGATTTGCCGTAAAATGATCGTCGTAGAAAAAGATAAAAGTGCCGGGTTTTTCGTTGTGACGCAGAAGTTCATCGATAACGTAATCTGTGGAGAAGAACCGGTACTTATGACCGAACATTGCGGTCACCGAACAGAAGGTGCAATCGTAAGGACAACCCCGCGAGGTCTGTACGGGGATGATCGTTCCTCTGAGAATGTTTTTCATACCTCCTTTGATCAACCGGAAGTCGGGATGCGGTAACCGGTCAAGATCGGTAATGCACGGAAGCAACGGGTTGTGTACGATCGTTCCGTTGCTCCGGCAGGAGAGGTTCGGTATCACGCTAACATCCCCTCCGGATGAAAAAACATCGAGGAACCGTGCAAATGCATCTTCCGCTTCGCCGCGCATAACATAATCGGAGTGTTCGAGCGCCTCTTCGGAGCAGAACGTTGCGTGCGGTCCGCCGATGATGGTTGGAATATTTCTTTCGCGGCATATATCCGCTATTGCGTACGCGCGCGGTGCGGTTGGAGTGATGGTCGAAATAGCGACAAGATCGAATTCGCCGAGAGCGTTAAGGGAAAGCGGACGAATATCTTCGATAACGATCTCGCAGGAGTACCCTTTCTCCTGTGCGATTGTGGCAAGCAGCAGTGAGCCGAGCCGCGGAATTGCAAACTTTGTGAAAATGTGGAGGCCCGGTGAGGATGGCTCGACAAATAATATTTTCTTGGGCATACTGTCTCCTGTATTTTTTTAAAATATACGTATGCGTACACTGATAGTCAAGGCGGGGGTACAAAAAAAATATCCCCCCCATAACGCTGCATAGCCCCGCCCAAAAGCCGGCGGCAGACGCAACCCCAAAAGATTAAACCACTAAGAACACTAAGAATTACACAAAGGACACCAAGATTTTATTATAATCAATTGAACTTGGCGAGCATTAGGAATTCTCATTATTTATCCGTACCTTAATTAGCTACAGACAGTAGTACCGCCGACGGAAGCAGTCATTTCGGAAGCGGAATTTTTGAGACCCGTTATCCGATGATGAACGTGTAAAGATGTGCAGGTTACGCGACGGCGGACGATTCGATATGTAATCCTCCCTGATTTTCGTTCCACACAAATTATTTCCGATTTTTTTGATACGTTGTGTCTCGTTACAGAACCACCAAGACTCCACCCAAAGGTGTTCCTATGAGAAAAGACTCTAATGGGCTTTTGAATATTTTATTTCTTCGGGTCTTAGTGGTAAAAATATACTAAGGAGTTATATGCAATTTTCAGAACTCGGTCTTAACGACCGTTTATTACAGGGAATCCGTGCGACCGGTTTCTCTAAACCCACACCCATTCAACAACAGACTATTCCGATCGCGCTAAATGGACGAGATATTATCGGCCTGGCGCAAACCGGCACGGGAAAAACCGCCGCGTTTGTGCTTCCGATGCTGCATCGGTTCGATGAAACACCGAAGAAACGCGGAACGATACGAGGACTCATACTTACGCCGACACGCGAACTCGCTCAGCAGGTGGAAGAATCGATTACGACGGTAGGACGTTTCGCGAATTATTCCTCACTCTCCGTGTACGGCGGCGTCAGTATGGATAACCAGTTGCGACGGCTTCGACGGGGTGTCGATATTGTTGTTGCAACACCGGGTCGTCTGCTCGATCATCTCGACCGCGGCACGATTAATCTGTCCGGTGTCGAAGTATTCGTGCTCGATGAAGCCGACCGTATGTTCGATATGGGATTCATAAACGATGTGCGGAAAATTATATCGCATATACCAAAGAAGCGACAGACATTTCTCTTCTCTGCAACTATGCCCGAATCTATCAGGAAACTGACGGCTTCCATTCAGACTGATCCGGAAATTATTCGTATCGGCAAACAAACCAATCCGGCGGAATCGGTCACGCAGTACTTTTTTAAAGTACCGCAGGAACAAAAGCTCGATCTGCTTGTCCATATGCTGAATACCGACTCTATGAAAAGCGTACTTGTCTTTTCGAGAACACGTCGCGGCGCCGACAGAATATGTAAAAAATTGAGCCAGCGCGGAGTGAAAGCGACAGCTATTCATTCGGATCGTACTCAGTCACAGCGCCAGAATGCACTTGCGTCGTTCAAACAGGGACAATACCGGGTCCTCGTTGCAACGGATATAGCAGCCCGCGGTATCGATGTCGAGGGTATATCACATGTCGTCAACTATGATACTCCGGCCTATGCCGAAGACTACATTCACCGTATCGGAAGAACCGGCAGGGCGGAACTTACCGGTGATGCAATTACATTCGTGGCACCTATTGAACGAAAATATTTTTCAAGCATAGAAAAACTGATCGGCAGGAGTTTTCCGGTACATTCGTATCCCGGTTTTATTCCCGGATCGGATGCGGGAACCGATCCCGCAATTTCTGCCCATCCCGAACGTAAACGTCGGGTCCATATTAAACCCGGTAAAACACGCAAACCGAATGCCGCAAACGGAAGAAAAAATCAGCGGAGCACCGCTTCCGGATACAAAAAAGCATCAAACAGCGCGGAGGTACCATCGGTAACTTCGTCACCGAAACGAAATCCATTGCGCCGGGAGTCGAACCTCAAACGGCTTCATACAAGAAACGAATCCGCATCGGAATCGATGCAGGGAAAATCAAAATATGATTGGAGGGCGTTGATGGAAGCAGGGGAAAAAATGTTGAGTCGGGTCCGGGGGAGAGCCTGATTCCGCATAGCCGGAACTAAAAAATTATCCGCTGCTAATGACGCGGTACAACAGCGTGCGGGCTGTAATCCCGAGTGAAGAGATTGTCACACTTCCCCCGAAGGGATGGCTCTGCCAGACTCCGCTGCCAATGACGCAAAAGCCATCACACTCAAGCTTCGACTCCGCTCAGCCTGACACCCTACGCACTTTTGGAGTGTGTCATTATTATGGTAGATTGTCATACTTCGACTCCGCTCAGTATGACAATCTATCACTCAGCCACACAGATTTATTATGTACTAATCCCCGCGGGCACTCCGGCTCGCGGGGATTTTGCGTATAGCCCGATCAAACCTATACTCTTGCACAGCCTCGGGATTTCTC
>SLQE01000088.1 GCA_007131635.1 Bacteroidota bacterium
AGGGAATTCAGAGGTCACGGCGACCGGCGTGGAGACTCAAGACGTCAGCCGAGAGGAAGATGGTAAGCGTAGCATCCGGGATAAAACTACGGCGGATCCAAGAAGATGCGCCGTAGTTTTATTTTTGATATACATACTATTGAGCTTTATTTTGAGCCGGGAGGTGCTTCCATATCGCTGCTGTGTCCCGGGAATGCTTTCGCCGAAGGATCGATATGTGTTTTTGCATTATTAACAGCCGTAGCAGCTTCACCGAAGCCCGTGGCAATGAGCTTTAACTTTCCCGGATAGGTTACGATATCGCCCGCTGCATATATACCGGTCACATTTGTCTCCATTTTACTCGTAACCTCGATATCGCCCTTTACGATATTTAATCCCCACTCTTTGATCTTACCGATATTTGCAATAAATCCTAAATTCAGAAGAATATAATCCACCGGGATTTCTTCACGATCTTTGGACTGGTTGTTGAATATCGCCACTTTTTCAACATGGTCGTTCCCCTCTATCGCTTTTACTTCATATGGAATTTTAATGTCTACCGGGGAGTCGAAAAGTTTTTTCACACTATCTTCGTGCGCGCGGAAGCGATCGCGTCTATGAATTAATGTAATCGATTGAGCGACATCGTGAAGATGTAACCCCCAGTCGACAGCACTATCTCCGCCCCCCACAATTAACAGACGCTTATTTCCAAACTTGGTTTTATCTTTTACGAAATATTCTACTCCCTTTCCCTCAAATCTTTCCGCGTCCTCAAGTTTTAATTTTCGCGGCGCAAAGGCACCGATACCGATAGTAAGAAGGATGGAATAAGATTGGTGCGTACTGCCGTCTTCGGTATCAAGCTCAAAATACTGAGACGGTTTCCCTTCATCTTCAAGTTGATTTTCCAAAATTCTCATATCGGTTATTTTTGCCCCGAGATGCACGGTGGGATTGTATTGTAATGCCTGATCGATGAGATTTTGAGCCAGGTCTTTCGCAAGTACCTTGGGAAACCCTGCGACATCGTAAATATATTTTTCGGGATACAATGCAATGAGCTGTCCGCCCAATTGGGGCAATGCATCAATGATCTTGGTTTTCATCCCGCGCAATCCGGCATAGAATGCAGCGAAAAGTCCGGTCGGGCCGCCGCCGATAATAGTAATGTCGTATCTGTCCATAATGAAGGAACCTATAATTTATGGCATTTATTTCGGATTCGTGGGACGTAAATCAACTTCACTCATAAGTGCGTTATCCGGTAATCGCAGTACAGTAAGAACTGCATCTGCCACATCCTGGGATTGAAGTATTTTTGTCTCATCTTTACCGGAATGAGGAGAAAATTCGGTTGCTACCGAGCCGGGACATATAACCGAAACCCTGATATTATACTCACGTGCCTCGAGCATCAGACATTTTGTAAATCCGTTGAGCGCCCACTTCGTAGCCGCGTAGCCGGATCCTCCCTTAAAAAAGTTTTTACCCGCGAGCGATGAGATATTGATGATCGCACCAGATGCTTGTTTTTTCATATACGGTAAGGCTGCCTGCGTGCAAAGAAAGACACCTCTCATATTGACGGCGAACATCCTGTCGAAATCCTCTATCTTGAGCTCTTCCACCGGGGCAAAGACACCAATCCCGGCGTTATTGATAAGGACATCTATACTGCCGAAAGAATCGATTGTTTTTGAAACCACTTTTTTTACATCTTCTTCACGCGATATGTCTGCGGGAATCGCTAACGCTTCACCGCCGAGTTGCTTCACCTCATCGGCTACTTTCTCCAGGTCAGATGCCGTCCGCGCAGTTACAACTACTTTCATTTTTTCTTTGGCCAGGGAAAGTGCGATTGCTTTTCCAATTCCTTTTCCCGCACCGGTTACGATTGCAACTTTACCTGCTGCTCGTGACATAGAAAACTCTCCTGTTACTAATGGTTTATAAATCTCCGAGTTGCGGCCGGACCAGGACTTCTTCCATCATGATACTGTCCGGAGAACGTAACACCGACGCCACAACTTTTGCTACGTCATCGGCTTGCATCATCCGTTCTTCGTATTTTTCCAAAATTCCAGCAGGCCACATTTCGGTTCCCGTTGCGCCGGGTATGATAGATGTGACTTTTATTCCTTTATCTCTGACCTCTTCCCGTAAAACATTTGTAAGAGCCAGCACGCCGGCTTTTGATGAGGCATAGGCACCCGAATTTGTAAAAACTTTATTCACCGTTACCGAAATAATATTGACGATCCAGCCCCTCTGTCTCTCCGTCATATGCGGTAAAACTGCTTTAATGCAGTTCACCACACCTTTCAGATTAACGTCGATAATTTCGTCAAATTCTTCTATCGTTGTCTCTGAAACCGGTTTGAATTTCGTAATACCGGCGTTGTTGATAAGCACATCAATCGAGCCGAATTTATTGATGATGCGATTTGCCGCCTCGTTAACCTGTTCGAATGACCGTACATCATGCGGTATCCGGATTAGTACATCACCGTTTACCGACCCATACACTTTATCTAACAACGATTTGTCTCTGGAACTGACGGCAACTTTATGGTCATCACGCAGTAATTCCCCGGCGATAGCTTTACCAATACCTTTACTGGCTCCGGTTATCCATATATTCATCGGGTCCTCCTTTACCGTTTACAGGGATACATGACGGTCAATAAGATTGAGGAATTCCGCCCGTGTTTTTTGTTGGCTTTCAAAGATACCCAACATGGCACTTGTTGTCGCAAGCGAGTTTTGTTTCTCGACTCCTCGCATCATCATACACATATGTCGCGCTTCGATGACAACCGCCACACCGTCGGGTTGCAATATATCGAACAGGGTTTGTGCGATTTGTTGCGTTAAACGCTCCTGGACCTGCAGACGTTTCGCGTACATGTCGACAATACGGGGCAGCTTACTCAATCCGACAATTTTTCCGTTGGGGATATACGCAATATGGGCTCTACCGTAAAACGGGAGCAGGTGATGTTCGCATAAGCTGAATACATCGATATCCCGCACAATGACCATCTCATTGTATGTTTCTTCAAAGATAGCTTCGTTGAGAAGCTTATGAATGTCCTGATCATAACCCGATGTAAGGAATTTATATGCTTTGGCAACGCGGTGCGGTGTTCTGAGTAATCCTTCGCGTTCCGGATTTTCACCGATTTCCGTGAGGATCGAATGCACTGAACTCTCAATCCCATTTAGTACAACCGGTACTTCTGGCATGTTTTTATTATTCTCCACGATATTCTACATAGTTATTTTGTGATTCGTATAACTTTACACAGTGCAATGTGCCGCTCGTAATGTGCGGTTTAAGCTGTTCCCAGATCTTTATGGCAATATTTTCGGCGGTGGGTATTATTCCTGACATGAAATCGACATCGTGATTTAGATGCTTATGATCGAGTTTCTCGATAACATAGTCATTCAACAGACGTTTTAATATTTTCAGATCTATTACCATGCCGGTATCAGAGTCGGTTTCACCCACAACGGTTACCTCGACGTCATAGTTATGACCATGACCGCTCGGATTGTTGCACTTATCGTATATCCGCCTGTTCTCTTCATCGCTGAATTCCGGATTGTGGAGACGATGCGCAGCACTGAACTGTGCCCGCCGTGTGACATACGTAATCTTTTTCACTGTTTTCTCCCGCTATGTAAGTTCGTCCAGTGCCTGTGATACTTCATCGACGTGACCGTTTACATTTACCTTTGGAAATATGCGAGTGATTTTTCCTTTTTCATCTATGATATAGGTAGTACGCTCGATTCCCATATACTCTTTCCCATACATGCTTTTCTTTTTCCAGACATTGTAGGATTTCAACACTCCTTTCTTTTCATCGCTCAATAACGGGAACTGCAGATCATATTTATCGGCGAATTTTTTGTGCGAGGCTACACTGTCCGCACTGACACCGACGACGTTCACGCCCTTCTTCTTCAGAACCCCCAGATTTACCTGAAAAGCGCAGGCTTCTTTTGTACATCCCGAAGTATTATCTTTAAAAAAAAAAAAAAAAACAAGTTTTTTCCCTTTGAAATCTTTCAGGGATCTTGTTGTACCGCTTTGATCCGGTAAAGAAAA